>CAYVXX010000011.1:0-39255 GCA_964454305.1 uncultured Syntrophales bacterium
ATACTGTTGCCTTCGGGGGCGATGGTATCGGCCGTATCGATAATATTGTGATCTTTGTTCCCTTCACCGTGGATGGTGATGTAGTGGAAGTGGAGATTACCGGGGTTCAGAAAAAATATTTAAGGGGAAAACTAAAGAAGATATTAACACCTTCGCCTCAGAGGGTTGAGCCGAGATGTCTCTATTTTTCCAAATGCGGTGGATGTCAGTATCAGCATATCCTGTATGAATATCAACTTGAGATTAAAAAAAGGCAGGTTGTGGAATCCTTTGAAAGGATCGGAAAGCTGAAAATACCTTTTACAAAGGAGATAATCCCCTCGCCTGAGAGTTTCGGGTACAGGGGAAAAGCAGAATACCGCGTAAGTATCGGCAAGAGTCAACAGCCGGAGATCGGATTTATGGATGTTGAGGGAAGTAAACTCGTTACCGTTGAGCGGTGTGAGCTCATGGAAGAAACGATTAACAGGGCCTTACAGGATATCCGGGATGACCTGATTACGGGGAAAACGAAGATACATGATGAAAGGCAGATCATCTGGTCTGAAATTTCCGGTGAGGAGAAAGCGGCGGGAACGCCTGAACATGTCACGAGAAAAGTAAAGGGCAAGAGTCTGCTCGTTCCTTATAAAGGCTTTTTTCAGGCCAATCTCTCCCTTGTGGACACGCTGGTTGATTGTGTTATGGAGATGGGCGGCCTCACAGGTGCGGAAACCATTCTGGATTGCCATTGCGGATCAGGTCTCTTTTCGCTTTTCTTAGCCGGTCATGCAGGTCAGGTTTACGGTATAGAGATCGATGGGAGATCGGCTAAATACGCCCGGCTGAACTATAAAAATCACGGTATATCAAATGCGGCGGTTTTCAGGGGAGACGTAAAAGATGTTGTAAAAGATGAAATTACAGCGAAGATGATCAATATTGATCTTGTTATCCTTGACCCGCCGAGGATTGGTTGCAGCGGGGATGTGCTTTCCGGCATTGTCGACCTGAAACCCGAAAAGATAATCTATGTTGCCTGCAATCCCGCAACCCAGGCGCGGGATATCAGATATCTGACTGATAAGGGTTTTTCCTTGAGGGCATTGCAGCCGATAGATATGTTCCCCCAGACCAAACATATCGAGGTTATAGCCGTTCTTGAGAAAAGCTGAGGTTTAAGCCCTCAAATACTTCCTGCATTAGTAAAAAGTCATAAACTGCACCATTTGTCATCCTGAACTTGTTTCAGGATCTCACTTGTTTCAGCATCTAATTATTTCAGCAAGTTAGAGACCCTGAAATAAATTCAGGGTGACAAAAAAGACTCTTTACGAGACCCTCGGAATCTTCCCGCTCTACTTAAAATCAACTTTTGGTGTACCCTTGGCGGATTCAGGAACCTCAAAAAAAGCAGCCTTGCTAAAACCGAACATTCCAGCCAGGAGATTGGCAGGAAAACTTCTGATTTTGATGTTGAATGTCTTCACTGCTTCGTTGTAACGCCTTCTCTCGACGGCTATCCTGTTTTCCGTCCCCGCCAGTTCATCCTGAAGCCTGATGAAATTCTGGTTTGCCTTGAGGTCCGGATACCTTTCCACGACAAGCAGTAATCTGCTCAGGGCGGTCGTTAACTCATTGTTTGCCTGGATCTTGTCAGATATCTTTCCGGCGCCGCCAACCTTTGATCTCGCATTCGTTACATCAATAAAAACATCCTTTTCGTGTTTCGCATAACCTTTAACGGTCTCCACAAGATTGGGAATCAGGTCGTATCGCCTCTGAAGCTGGTTTTCTACCTGCGCCCACGATCCCTTTACAGATTCGTCCAGGGTAACAAAGGTGTTGTAGGTGCCTTTGAAAAAAGAGTAAAAAGAAAAAATCAATGCTGCAATTACTACAAGTACAATCAAAAGATTTCTTTTAGCGCTGGTCATATTCTTCCTCCTTAATGTTGGGAAAAGGGTCATCTGTCAACGAATAACGTTCAGCAAAAACAAGCATTTATAGGGCATGAAACGGACAAACATGTCCCCGCGCATTGTATAGTGCCGATAGCTGACAGCCGACACAATTGAACGGTCTTGATAGCTACATCAATCGTCTAATTTGTCAACGATTCCCGATAGTTTTCTCACCTCCGTGAGATATGCTTTGAAGATTTCCTTTATTTCAGATGATGAAAAGCTTCCTTTATCTTCCTTTATGTCTGCGCATTTCAGGAAAACATCGGCGTTTATTCCAAACTTTTCCGCAACGGATTTGATAACCTCGCGTCTGTCCCCGGGTATTTCTGTTTCTACAAGGTATAGAAGAGCTTTGAAGATGGAGATAAAAGCGGTGAGCGATATTTTTATAAGATTACGAATCCTTTTATCCTTCCCTTCGGTTTCCAGAAAACCTTCCCTTAAATGGAGTATCTTTCCTTTCAATTCTTTTTCACACTGTAACCTGAGAAAACCGGGATCGAAGGATAATTCTTTTAATACATCTTCCCCGAAGACTTTTATGTAATTTTTCTGCATGTTGAGAAATTCAATGGGGTATGAGTCGAGGGAAGAGTTGATATAGGATTTTGTCATGAAAAGTGGAATGGCCACATTCTTCTTTTTCCACTTGGAAACCACATAGATTGCCCAATCCAGGTTATCTATTCCTTGTTCGGAAAGTACGATGAGAAAATTGAGGTTAGATTTTCCAGGCAGGTAGTTATCTCCGGCGCCGCTTCCGTAAAGGATGATAGAAACGAGATCGTCCCCGAAAACCTTTCTGAAATCACTGGTTATCTCTGAGAATGCGTCTTCTGGTTTTTTAGGTGTATTAGCCATTTTTTGTCTCTCCTTAACAGTCAGCAATTAGTGAAACATCTAAAATTTGATGCATTCGTAAAAAGTCAATTTTCTATCCTTCCCCGATCAGGTCGAGGACAAGCTTTGTCATTCCCGCGAAAGCGGGAATCCAGTAAATTCAATTTGTTATAGACTACCGCTTTCGCGGGAGTGACGGACAAAAAGACTTTTTACGAAGCTGTCAAAGCCTTGTTATTGCTGATAATTGATAACTAAACGCTTGCCTTCAAAATCCACGGCCGGCGCCACCGCCTCCGCTCATCCCGCCGCCAAAGCCTCCAAAACCACCTCCAAAGCTGCCAAAACCACCTCCACCTCTGCCTCCGCCGCCCATTAATAGCATAAGTATGAGAAAAGGCAGCATCCTTCTTCCCTGTCTTGTGCCGAGAAGCATCGTCATGACAATAAAGAACAAAATCAGTGTGAAAAGATTTCCACCTCTGCCTGTCCTGCGAGAGCTCGGTTTATAGACCGGTGTTTTCCCCGTTAAAGATATATTCGCATCCCTGGCCACGATTGTGGATACCGCTATCATGGCGTTTGACATACCCTTGCCGTAATCATCCGTTTTGAGAAATGGTACCACATATGTATCTAAGATCTCACCGACTAAACCGTCAGGAAGAATTCCTTCAACCCCGTAGCCGGTTTCGATCCGGACCCTTCGTTCCTTAACGGCGAGGAGGATAAGAACCCCCTTGTCCACGCCCTTCTTTCCAATCCCCCAGGTTTCATATAGGCGGCTTGCAAAGCCGGCAGGGTCATTGTCCCCGATACTCTTAAAGGTGGCAACAACTACCGATGTTCCCGTCTTTTCAAGTACTTCGAGGGCTAAACTGTTCATGGACTGTTTATATTGAGCCTGGATAACCCCGGCGAAGTCGTTGACGGCGCCGACAGGTTTTGGAAACGTCTCGTTTGCGAAAGAAGAGGGGGCAAACAGGAACAGCAGCATTATAACGAGTGATATGGATATAAATCCTTTGAGTTGGAACGGGGTATGTTTTGTTTGTGTGACCATAGAAACTATTGAAGCTCCCCACCGCAAGCAGCGGGGAACGCGCTTGCTGTTCAGTTCAGCATCATTTCGATTTCACTGCATAATATTTACTAATTTTGAAAATAGCAAACTTTATCTTGAGAAGGATGCAAAACATGTTGAGTGGCACTATGAATTCCTGTAAAGTAGTAGCGTAAAAATTTCTGGAACTATTCCGTTGGGATGATTGACGGATATAGTTGAAGGTTACATCATCGTGAATGTAGTTTTGATAGGTTACCGTGGTACGGGAAAATCAACTGTGGGAAGGAAAATTGCGGATACTTTGAAAATGCCCTTCTATGATACTGATGCGCTGATACAAAAACGGACCGGCAGGGTCATCAAAGAAATCGTTGAAGAAGGGGGATGGGAGGCTTTCCGCAAAGAAGAAAAAAAGGTTATCAGGGGACTTTCTTCTATCAGGGGAAGTGTAATCGCGACGGGCGGCGGAGCGGTTATGGATGAGGGAAACCTGACTATCCTTAAAAGAAGGGGATTTTTCATCTGGCTTACCGCCGATGTCGGAACAATTATTGAGAGGATGGAGAAGGATAAGATCAGTGATGAACAGAGACCTTCCCTCTCAAAAGATGATCTTTATAGAGAAACTGCAGATATACTTGCGATGCGGATGCCTGTCTATAGTGATTTAGCAGATTTTACTGTTGATACGTCGGGAAAGAATATTGATAGAGTAGCGCGTGAGATCTGTAGAGTTCTGGGTTTTGAGTTCTGAATTCCGAGTCAGAAACTTTGAACTCAGAACTTATAAAATATATAAAGGAGCAAACATGTCAGGAAGTTCAATAGGAACACTTTTCCGGGTAACCACCTGGGGGGAGTCACATGGCAAGGCGATAGGGGTTGTTGTGGAAGGATGTCCACCCTGCATCGATCTGAGTGAATTGGAAATACAAGAAGAACTTGACAGGAGACGACCGGGACAGGACCCGGGATCCTCGACAAGACAGGAAGCGGATGTCGTGGAGATACTTTCCGGCATCTTTGAGGGTAAAACTACGGGCACTCCCATTTCCCTTATTATTAGAAACAGGGATGCAAAAAGTGAGGCCTATGATGAGATGAAAGATCTCTTCAGGCCCGGTCATGGGGACATTACCTACTATAAGAAGTATGGCATCCGTGATCACAGGGGAGGCGGTCGTGCCTCCGGCAGGGAGACCGCTGGACGTGTTGCTGCAGGTGCCATTGCCGGGAAGATTATTAATCGTGAAGGCATACAGGTAACGGCTTATACGAAAGAGCTGGGAGGCATTGCTGCAGAAAGGATATCCTACGAAGATATAGATAAAAATTATGTAAGATGTCCCGATGGTGATGCCGCTCTCAAGATGGAGAAAAGATTAGAAAAGGCAAAGAATAGCGGAGATTCTATCGGCGGTGTTGTAGAGGTACTGGTCAAAGGATGTCCTCCTGGTCTGGGAGAGCCGGTCTTTGACAAAATCGATGCCGATCTGGCCAAGGCACTGATGAGCATCGGGACAGTTAAGGGTGTGGAAATAGGCGCGGGGTTTCAGGCCGCAAGGATGTCAGGCTCGGAATGCAATGATCCGATTACTCCGGAGGGATTTTTGACGAACAATGCAGGAGGGATACTTGCCGGTATCACCAACGGAGATGAGATAGTCATTCGGGTCGCCTGTAAGCCGATTCCCTCTATCGAAAAGGAACAGCAGACGGTTGATATTCATGGTAAGCCGGTAAATATATCGATTAAGGGGGGGAGGCATGACGTCTCGGTAATTCCCCGAATTATACCTGTTTGTGAGGCGATGGTGAGTATTGTGCTTGCCGATCACCTGTTGAGACAGAGGGCTTTACAGGAACGTTAATAATGGGAAAAGGAGCTGTTACATTTTTGCTGGGGGGTATTTTTAGATGAAGAACATAGAGATAGGAATCATCGGCGGCACCGGCGGTATCGGGAGGTGGTTTGCCGATTTTTTCAATAGAGAGGGGTATACCGTTCATGTGTCTGGAAGGAAAACAGGGATGGATCTCCCGGCTATGGCCGAAAAATGTGATGTTGTCATCGTAAGTGTACCTATAGGGGTCACCTGCGAAGTTATTGAGCAGGTCGGCCCCCACATGAGAGAGGAAACCCTTTTGATGGACCTCACCTCCTTGAAAAAAGAACCGGTGAAAGCTATGTTGCAATATTCTATATCGGAAGTGATAGGAGTGCATCCCCTGTTCGGCCCTGATGTAGATACGCTTGCCGGGCTGAACGTGGTTCTCTGTCCTGCCAGAACGAAGAGATGGATTGTATGGCTTAAGGAAGTCCTGGAAGGAAACAATGCTAATGTTGTTGAGTCGACGCCGGAAAGACATGA
Organism: uncultured Syntrophales bacterium; assembly: GCA_964454305.1. GTDB lineage: Bacteria > Desulfobacterota > Syntrophia > Syntrophales > JADFWA01 > JAUSPI01. The sequence goes on from CAYVXX010000011.1 coordinate 6,225, forward strand.
TAAGATGATGGCAATTGTTCAGGGTCTGAATCATTTAAACACGCTTACCATGGGGATGGTTCTCAATGAGACGGGAACGGATCTTTTGGAGCTGAAAGGCTTTGCCACACCTCTTTTCAACACAAAAATTGGTATCCTGAAAAGAATTTTCGGAAACAACCCGAGACTTTATGCCGAGATAATTACCTCAAATCCGGATATCGACAACATCCTTGATATCTATGAAAAAATCTTATCTGAGTTGAAAGGATTGATTAAAGAAAAGGATTCTGAGGGTTTAACAGAAATGATCAAGGAACGTACCTGTGCCGGCCTGTAGGAGGAAAAGCGTTACAGAACTCGCAAAGCTTTCGGGATAAAAAAGGATAGATTTTGGAATTTAGATTAGGGGAATATTTTGGTAATCCGTGTCATGTAAGATTGTTTCGGTTTTGTTTTCCTAAGATAGACGAAAACAGCAAGAGAGAAAACGGTAAATCCAGCGATGCCGCCAAGAGCTCTCATCATTTCAGAGACGGTGATCTGGGAAACTACGACAACACCTAAGAGGAGTCCTGTTATGGGCAGCAGATAAAGCAGAAATGACAGTTTTGCAATGACGGCAGAACGTAGTTCAATTGTTACCCGATCCCCCTCTTTAGCTCCCAGACTGTTTTCCGCGAAAATCATTCTATTCCCGCCGCTACCCTCAAAACAAACGTTACACGTTTTGCACGCTTCGCTTCTTATAACTTCTAATTTGGCCATTCCGCCATCTGTTATTTCAATAACCCTGCCTTCTTCTTTCATGTTTCTAATCCCCTAACAAATGACGATGAGAAGCCTCTCCTCTCAAACACTCTTGACCCCCTTTACCCCGGGCACCTTCTCTTTTAATATTTTTTCAACAAAATTACTCAGAGTCATCTGTGAAAAGGGGCAACCAGCACAGGCACCGAGAAGCCTTACCTCGACGACGCCATCATCTACACCAACGAATTCAATATTACCGCCGTCGGCCTGGAGACTTGGCCTTATAGCATTGATAACTTCTTCGACTTTTTCTCGCATATCTTTTGTCACCTCGAAAATGTATTTTTAATACTCGGTTCTTTTAGCAAAACCTCTCCGTACCTACTAATAATAGTGTTTAAAATAACACCATACTATCGACATTGCAAGAAATGTTTAATTTTTGAACTGAACAGCAAGCGCATTTCCCGCTGCTTGAGGCGGGGCTTGCGGGTGCGCTCCTGGTCACGCCAGGAAGGATATAAAGATGGCAGCTGTAAAGTTGTCAGGGTGTTCGTAGAAAATGAAAAAGCTTTATATGTTCTCTAAAGCTTTTCATAAGGGAAAAACCCTTTTGGTATACCTCTTTGAAGCGCTTCCGGCGGTTTGTGAAAAACACCACTGTCAAAAATATGTCTCAGCAGTATATCTCTGATCTCGGGTTTCGCTAAATGGGCGATCCCGATAGCATGCTCGGTAATACTCAACCCTCTCGGGTTAAAAGCGCCGTATTCCGTAACAATAATAACGGGGTCAGCTGAAATAGCGGTAGTCGTGATTCCTGCAGGACATTGGTCTATAATCTTGGACACGCCTTTTTGTGTCGTTGATTTCATAGCAATTATCGGGGTGCCTCCTTCGGACAGGTGGGCCCCCCTCAAAAAATCGGATTGTCCGCCAACACCGCTATAAATTTGATTGGCATACATTGAATCGGCCCATATATTACCATGCAGGTCAACGCCGACGGCGCTGTTTATAGCTACCATTTTCGGCTGCCTGGCAATGTTCAGGATGTTATTTGTCTGATCCGAAGGTCTGCTTTGCACAGAGCTGTTATAGTCGAACCAGGCATATCCACCAAGTTTTCCCGATAAAAAGAGTGTGGCAATTGAGAAACGGTTATCCATGTAATTGTTTGTTACAATTCCCTTTTCAATAAGTTTTATCATGGCATCGGCAAGCAATTCCGTATGGATCCCCAGATCCTTAACGCCCTTTTCAATGATCGAATCCGTAACCGCTTCCGGTACCTCCCCGATTCCATACTGCAATGTACTTCCATCTTCGATGTACAAATGCGCGATCAGATCGGCGATCTTTTTCGCCCGATCATCCGGAGTTTTTACCGGGCTTAAAGGCATAATGTAATCACAGTCGACAAGATAATCGATGGACTCCTCATTAATTGTCGTGCCCAGTACAAAAGGCATCCTCGCATTTCTCTCGGCAATTACTATCCCGTTGTTTTTTTTTGCGATCTGAATCGCGGCGAGTACGCCCTCGACCGATGTTCCCAGACTGAAATTTCCTCCGTTGTCAGGACCACTGACGGAAATGAAAACCATATCGGGTTTGAGATATTCTCTCACCTGTCTGGGGATGTCGGACAGGTGGAGCAATTGGTAATTTGCCCATCCGCTGTTTACCGCGTGCCTTGAGAGAGGACCATTAAAGATAACCCTGTGGTCGATCCTCGAACAGGTTTCTTCACTGAACAACTGATCTATTTCCCCGAGAAGAAGAACGCTGATCATATCGATATCTCTGATGGATGTGTCTTCGCATATATATTTCAATAGAACCTGCGGAGTCGCCGCATTACCCGCACAGTATATCCGAGTCCCGGGACTTATTACGGATGAATTGATAACTTCTTTGGGATTTACGATTTTTTTCATCTTGTGATTACTCCTCAAATAAAGCGTTTGTGCCACGAAGGCCGAACGTTTTGGGTTAGAAGCACCCCGTCACTCCGGAGAGTCATTTATGTGATATTTTATAATTGAGGGCGCCGCCTGCAAGAAGAATCTTTTTCTGCTTTTCCGAAAGGTTGTAGATTACTTCGAACGACCTTCCTTTTGTTATATTTTTCACAGTCATTTTTCCATTCGATTTCAATACTTTTCTGATAGATTGTATCTCCAGTAAGTCTCCCTGATCTACCGAATCGTAAGTCTTGCCGTCTTTAAAGGTGAGGGGAATTATCCCGAAGTTTATCAGATTCGCCGTATGGATCCTTTCAAATGATTTTGCGATTACAGCCTTTACCCCGAGGAACATTGGACATAGTGCCGCATGCTCTCTTGAGGATCCCTGGCCGTATGACAGTCCTGCGACGATGACGTTGTGCCGACCGTTGTCCTGTATCTTTTTTGCACGCTCATAGAATGTTTTATCAAGGATTTCGAAGAGAAACCGGGAATATTTTGGTATGTTGGAACGGTACTTCATCCTCGCACCAGCCGGGATAATGTGGTCTGTCGTTATCTTGTCCCCGACTTTAATCGTAACCTCTGCCGAGATATCGTCCGGAAACGGATCATTTGACGGAAGAACTCCGATATTCGGTCCCCTGTGTATCTCAATTTTTGACACATCGGCCGTATCTTCAGGTTTAATAATCATTCTGTCGTCAACGTGGAATTGTTCGGGCATGCTCACTTCCGGATATTCCATGCCGAGATCGCGTGGGTCCGTGAATTTTCCTGTTATAACCGCGGCCGCAGCCGCCTCAGGACTGACAAGATAGACCTGTGCATCCTTTGTTCCCGATCTTCCCAGAAAATTTCTGTTTGATGTTCTCAGGGAAACGGCTTTTGTCTGAGGGCTGTGGCTGTTGCCGATGCAAAATCCGCACGCGCATTCCGCCAGACGTGCACCGGATTCTATGAGGTCTGCAAGGTATCTGTCGTTTGCCAGATTTTCCACTACCTGTTTTGATCCTGGTGCCAGAACGAAACTGACCCCGGGATGGGCAACCTTCCCCTTGAGAATCCTGGCGACCGTTGCGAGGTCTTTGTAAGAGGAATTGGTGCAGCTTCCGATACAGACCTGGTTAACTTCAATTTCTCCCATATCTCTGATGGTACTGATATTTTCCGGACTGTGAGGTTTTGCTGTGAGCGGAACTATTTCGGACAGGTTGATGCCGACAACCCTGTCATATTCTGCACCCATATCTGCTTTGATCTCTGTCCAGTCCTTTTCTCGATGTTGAGCTTTCAAAAAAACCCTTGTTGTTTCATCACCTGGAAAAACGGAGGTGGTAACACCGCATTCCGCTCCCATATTCGTAATTGTTGCCCTTTCCGGTACGGAGAGCGTCGTTACACCCTCTCCGCCGTATTCGAACACACAGTCGACGTTTCCATTTGTGGTAAATATTTCAAGTACTTTAAGAACGACATCTTTGGCAGAAACCCATGGAGAGAGTTTCCCTGTGAGGTTGATCTTTATCACTCTCGGACAAATAAGAGTAAAAGGTTCACCCGCTATTGCAAGGGCTACATCGAGACCACCCGCGCCTATGGCAATCATGCCAAGCCCCCCGCATGTCGGTGTGTGGCTGTCGGAACCGAGCAGTGTCTTACCCGGTTTCGCAAATCTTTCAATGTGGACCTGGTGACAGATACCGTTTCCCGCCCGTGACAGGTAGATGCCGTATTTCCTTGCAATATTATGAAGGTATCGGTGATCATCCGCGTTCTCAGACCCGATCTGAATCGTATTGTGGTCTATATAACTTACCGAAAGTTCGGTTTTTGTTCGGGGCACTCTCATAGACTCAAACTGTAGATATACCATGGTTCCGGTAGCATCCTGCGTTAATGTCTGGTCTATCTTCATCGCTATTTCTTTGCCGGGTATGAAGCTGCCGGCAACAAGATGTTCTTCGATAATTTTTTGGATAATTGTTTTAGCCATCTTCTTTTCCTTTTCCGAAGTACCTTACATATTCGAAGGTATATCAATAGCATATTGAGCCAGGTGTTACAATTGTTTCCTGAGGGTTTCTCTATTGCCGCCGACGGTAAAAACTTTAGAAATAAACGCAAGCTCCCCCCACAAGGTAGAGAGCGTCACGATGGCGCAACATAACGTATCATTTATCGCCGGTTTAATCACTGACAGTTTAATGCCCTATATTTTCCAATTAGAACAGTTATCTAAGAATATCCTTCTTGATTGCTTGACTCCGTCAGCTGTATGACATATTAAAAAAGTGAAAGTACGGTGCCCGGCATCTTCATAAAGGATATTCATAACTCATGGAATCTATTTTACATATTTCAGCCATCATCAGAATCTCTCTGGTCTTTGTTTTCGTTCTCATCTGTATAAGAAAGAAACTCTCCCTGGGAAATGCTTTTCTTATAGGGGCATTACTCCTCGGGATCGCGTTCGGATTAGGCCCGCAGGCAATGGTGAAGACTGCATTAGAATCCATCATATATCCGAAGACAATATTTCTTGCTATAATTGTTTCGCTTATTCTTATTCTAAGCAGCAGCATGGAAATGGCCGGTCAAATGAGGAGGCTGCTTACAAACTTTCAAGGGCTTGTTTCAAATCCCCGGATAAAGCTTGTCGTATTCCCCGCCCTAATAGGACTCTTGCCCATGCCGGGAGGTGCCATTTTTTCCGCTCCCATGGTTAAAGAACTGGGTAAAGACACGTCTCTCGCACCCGATATGTTGAGTTTCGTAAACTATTGGTTCCGGCACATCTGGGAGTACTGGTGGCCGCTATATCCGGGTGTGCTCCTTGCGATAACTCTTGCCGATATTAACCTCTGGACGTTTGTTACGGTTATGTCTCCATTGACCATTGTGTCGCTATCATTAGGGTACATTCCGATAAAGGGACTTAATAAATCGAATACGCTCAGAGATTTCAAGGGGCGCCCTTCGGTAAAACCCTTTGTTAAGGAACTTACACCGATTCTCATTGTGATATTCATGGGATTGGGGATCGGAATTATCTTGTCTTTTGTATTACCGGATTTCACGGTATCGAAAGAGGCAGGGCTTGTCATAGCTCTCTGCGTGGCGATAGGCTGGATCTGGCTTAAAAATGACTTAAGTAAAACCCAGATACGAAACCTTCTTGCTGATCCTCATATCCGCAGCATGATATACATGGTGATAGCTATTTTTATCTTCAAAGGAATGATGGAGGGCAGCCGTGCGGTTGAAGCAATAAGCAACGAATTCAGAATGCTCCATGTTCCGCTTGTTCTCATTACCATGGCTTTGCCGTTTCTTGTGGGTGGCGTTGTCGGGATTACCGTTGCCTTTGTTGGAACGACGTTTCCCATACTTATTCCGTTGATTTCCTCTTTGGGTGAAGCACAGTTCACCATGGCATATATCATGCTCGCAATCGCGAGCGGTTTTATCGGAGTTTTGCTGTCTCCGCTTCATATCTGTTTGCTCCTGTCGAATCAGTACTTCGGTACCACTCTCACACCGGTATATAAACATCTATGGTTGCCGAGCCTCTGTTTTATTCTCTCTGCTTTTGCCTATTTTGGGATATTACGTTGGGTATTTATGTGACAGATAACCGTGCAGGACGTACAGAAATAGAACATGAGCTTTCTACCCGCGGGGAGCTTCAAAAATCTATGGTTTTTAGTAATGTAGCTGATAAATTTTTTGTTATTGAAAATTCTACTGGAATGGTATAGTTAAAGCAACTTTATCACGAAGGGATCAATACCTTGCTAAATCAAACAGAAAAGGGGAGATAAAATGGGCGAATTATTCGGTACCGATGGAGTACGTGGTGTAGCTAACGAATACCCGATGACATCGGAAATGGCATTGAATATAGGAAGAGCCACAGCTCATCTCTTTAAAAGAGCGGGACACACTCCCAGAATTATCATTGGGAAAGATACTCGAATTTCCGGTTATATGCTTGAAAATGCCCTTGTATCGGGGATCTGTTCAATGGGAGTTAATGCAATATTGGTAGGTCCCATGCCGACACCGGGGATTGCCTTTTTGACTTCAAGTATGAGGGCTGATGCGGGTATCGTCATATCCGCCTCTCACAATCCCTTTCAGGATAACGGCATTAAGATATTCTCAAATGACGGTTATAAATTGCCCGATGAAAAAGAACTTGAGATCGAAAATTTGATCTTTTCAAACAATATGCAATCACTTCACCCCTCACCCACCGAACTGGGTAAAGCATATCGTATCGAAGACGCCAGAGGACGTTATATTGTTTTTTTGAAAAGCGCTTTCCCTAGGGAGTATACACTGGAAGGAACAAAAGTCATATTGGATTGTTCACATGGGGCGACCTATCGAGTGGCACCTGAGACATTTTTCGAATTAGGAGCTGATGTAACTTCAATCTTTGCCGAACCCAATGGTCATAACATCAATGATAAGTGCGGATCCCAGCATCCGGAGACGCTTGCCGAAGAGGTTGTAAGACAGAAGGCCACCGTAGGTTTTGCCTTTGACGGGGATGGTGATCGCCTGATCGCTGTCGACGAAAAAGGGGAGGTGTTGACAGGAGATCAAATTATGGCCATCTGTGGCAAGGTTATGAAGGAGGAAGGTACGCTCACCAATAATCTGGTCGTCTGTACCGTCATGAGTAACATCGGTCTCAGTGTGGCCTTGAAAGAACTCGGAATCGATCAGGTGACTACGAAGGTCGGAGACCGGTACGTCCTCGAAGAAATGAGGGCCAGAGGAGCCGTCATTGGGGGAGAAGATTCGGGACATCTGATCTTTCTGCAGCATCATACCACAGGGGACGGTATCATTACGGCACTCAGGTTAACGGCGGCAATGATTAAGGAACAAAAACCCCTATCTGAACTGGCGAAGATCATGAAGGTATTTCCTCAAAAACTGATTAATATCGATGTGAAATCAAAACCGGAAATATCCACGGTACCGGAAATTGTCAAGGCTGTTGAGGCCGTGGAAAAAGAATTGGGTGACAAAGGAAGAGTTCTCATCCGATATTCGGGAACCCAGAACATGTGTCGAGTCATGGTAGAGGGTCCGACCGATGAAGAGACTGAAAAGTATTGTACACAGATTGCGGATATCGTTAAAGAGAAACTGGGATAACGACAAAGGTTTCGAGTTTCGAGTTTCGAGTTTTGGGTTTAAAGTTTGACAGACTCGCAAAAAGTCGAATTTCTACCCTTTTTGTCATTCCCGCGGAAGCGGGAAGCCAGTTCTTTCAAGTCCTTATGGACTCCCGCTTCGCGGGAGTGACTCGACTTTTACCTTTTTACGAGTTCATCAATTTTAAGATTTAAAGTTTTTTATTTACCACTTTGAAATTATACTTCAAACGAAACATGAGACGCAGATAAAAGAGGATTCAATCAATGTCTTTCAAAATCATCATAACCAGTGATTTTGATCACATGAGTGAAGTTGCCGCTAAAATTGTTGTCGACACCATTAAAGAAACTCTCGACATTAAGGACAAATTTGTTCTCGGTTTAGCAACAGGTAACACACCGACCGGTCTTTACAAACATTTTGCCAAGTTCGCCAATAGGGGCGAATTTAACTCCGCGAAGATCGAAAGCTTTAACCTCGACGAATATGTGGGGCTCCCCGGTGAAAACGCTCAGCAAAGGGCTCTTCACCCCGAAAGTTACAGCTTTTTCATGGTTCAAGAATTCTTCGGATTACTTCAGAAAAAGTTTAAGGAAACAAATGTTCCCTGGGGCACGTTGATTGACCAGACAAAACTCGACGCAGAGCTAAAGGCTCATACCGGTGATTGGGAGGAACAGGGCGTTGATAAAGGTAAGGCAATCGTTATCAAGAAAGATGCCCGATCGGAATACCTCCGCTGGATTCGAAGCGAAATACTGGATGCGTATGGTGAAAAGATCCGGCAAAAGGGAGGCATTGACTTACATGTCGTAGGCGTTGGCGGAAAGGGCCATGTCGCTTTTCATGAGTCGGGCATACCATTTGAAAACAATGAAATGCTTCTCGTAAAGCTTGATGATAATACCGTGGAAAACGCAGTTGGAGACGGACATTTTGCAAACAAGGAAGAAAGCCCCTGGTACGCTATTTCTATGGGGGCTGAGCTTGTCTATCAGGCAAAAACCGTTGTCCTTCTCGCCAATGGAAATCGTAAGGCAGAGTCCGTAGCCGCATCTCTTTTAAATAATCCCACCCCCTTGATTCCCATATCGTATGGACAGATATGTGCTAAGAAGGGGGGAAACATGATTTACGTCATCGATAAAGCGGCTGCTGAATACGTTCTGAAAAATGCAAACCATATAACCGATAGGGGAATAGAGATAGAAGACATAACCGATCGGCAAGCTGTGAAAAAAGTCGGGGATTTACAGTTTTTCAGACATCCTGACACCTCCATGATGGGATAGTCCATTATATGCGTGGTTCGCTCTATCGTTGCCCCAAAAGGAATTCTTATCAAAAATCTAAGTTAAATAGCCTCTATGGTGGAAGGTGGTTTTTTCGCTATATTGTAAGTGATACTCACAATCCCCTCACCTTCCGTGATTATTCTTTCGGCTAATTTTTCCAAAGTTTCATAAGGGAGCCGCGTCGGTGACCCGGTTACCGCGTCTTCACTATCCCAACACCTTATTTCTATTTGAAAGCCGAAATTTCTTTTTCCTTCTATTATCCCCGTTACCTTATCCTCATGGAGAATTGCAAGGTACTGGAATGCCTCGGTATCAGATAATTCCTCTTCAACAATTGTTGTTGCTCTCCTTACAATTTCCACCCTCTCCGGTGTAACTTCTCCGATTACCCTGGCAGCCAGGGCAGGTCCGGGAAAAGGAGGTCTTTTGTATATTTCTTCCGGCAGGCCGGACACTTTTCCGACCTCTCTTATTGCCGGTTTTCTCAGCTGAATTAAAGGTTCTATCACCTTATAGCCATACATTTCTTCCGGATCGATTCCAAGCTGCTCCAGGACATTATGCTGTCTTTTGATTCCCGCGACAGTTTCTTCTATATCTGTGTAGTTCGTTCCCTGAAGAAGACATTTCGCACCGCTCTCCCTGGCAAGCCGACCAAAAACATCTTTGTAAAACGTCTGAGTAATCGCTTCTCTTTTCTCTTCCGGATCTGTCAGGTTCTTCAGTGCACCAAAGAACTGATCTTGAGCATCGATCAAATCTACATGAATCCCCAATGCTTTAAACCACGAGACAATCTTTTGAGGTTCACCCTGCCTCATTAAGCCCGTATCTATAAAGTACGATTTGAGCCGGTTTCCAAGCGCTTTGTGAGCCAGCATCGTAACGACCGAGGAATCGACACCGCCGGACAATGCATTGACGGCCAGGCCATTTCCTACAATGGAAGAGATTTCATCGGCCTTCTGTTTAATAAATTCTTTAACATCCAAATCTTTCATTTCTATTTCTTGAATTTTCATTTTCACCTTATCCTTGATTTATGAGAAGTTTCGTACTTCGTGGTGGTGAACCTTTCATATTAATACATTTTTTTCAATCTTTTTTCAAATTTGTTCTATTATTTCTTCCATTTATTCTTCAACGCCTTCTGCAGTTTTTCCCCCAGAATGGTCTTACCGAAAGCTGCTACATCCTGATCATTCCCATATTCATACACGACTTTGCTCTCTTTTTCACTGTCAGCCCCATCAAAATAATCTCCGAGCAGTTCCCTGCTGTGTATGTTCTCGTGACAGTAAACACAGAGATTTTCCCAGTTTTCACCATCAGACGGGTTATTATGGTGATTGCCATCTTTATGATGTACCGTCAGGAGATGCCGATTTGAGTTATCAAACTCCCTGCCGCAGTAGGCACATATCAAGCCGTGAATAGCCAGCGATTGTTCTCGGTAATCTTCACCTGGTGGTTTTTTCATCCCTTGTTTTATTTCTCTGACAACGTCTTCAACCGACCCTGAACTCTTTTTCCTGTCTCTGGCAACTGTTGAGCGAACACGGCCGCCTTTACTGCTAAAAGTTGTCCTTGTCACAACGTATATTCCCCTTTCTAAATATAATGAATCCGTAATAAACCGGAACCCCCCCGTTAATCGGAAAGATCAGACATCTGGTCATTTAACTCCCCTTATGGATAGTAATGATATCAAAAAGCAGGCGCAGATAAAACAGTAAATTTATTTCCCGGCAAATCCAAAAGCCTTGACATTTTTTGGTTCCAGACTTATTATCCCATTGCAATCACGGTAAGATTTTACCGATCCATACTATTTTCAGAAAGAATATCTATGTATATCCTGAACCGGACGGCAGATGGAAGAATAAAATGTACCTTAGCGAGATGAAAGAGGGACAGGTCGGTGTAATTGTCCATGTGGGTGGTAATACTTCTTTTCGGCGAAGACTCCTTGAGATGGGTTTTATAAAGGGTTCAGAGGTTTATATTGAAAAGTACGCTCCCTTGAAGGATCCTATCGAGCTGGTCATTAAAGGGTATCATGTGTCGCTTCGTGTAGAAGAGGCTTCGCACATAACTGTTGAGGACGTGAGCAAAGGACAAGCATGACATCTCCCAAGGCCCTGACCATAGCGTTAACGGGAAATCCCAATTCGGGAAAGACAACGATCTTCAATAATCTTACAGGGACACGTCAAAAAGTGGGGAATTGGCCCGGAGTTACCGTGGAAAAGAAAGAGGGGACCATCCACAGGTACGGACGCGATTTGAAGATCATCGATCTTCCCGGCACGTATAGTCTCACGGCCTTTTCCATTGAAGAGGTCATAGCCCGCAACTTTATCCTTGATGAAAGTCCCGATGTGGTAGTTGATATTATTGATGCCACGAACCTGGAACGGAGCCTTTATCTGGCCACCCAGCTCCGTGAGCTTGATACGAAGGTCATTTTTGCACTGAACATGTCCGACATGGCACTCTCGCGCGATATCCAGATTGACAGTGTAAAGCTCTCCGAGCTCCTTGATGTGCCGGTAGTATATACAGTAGGAAATAAAGGTGAGGGCACCGATGATCTTTTAAAAAAAGCGATTGAAGTGGCCGAATCTTCCCAGAAGCCTCCGATGGAACGTCGGGTCAAGTATAGCAAGGATATTGAAAAAGCCATCAGTCAACTATCTGGTTTTATTGAAGACAGGGTTAAAGATAACTTTTCCTACGATGTCAGGTGGATTACAATAAAACTTCTTGAAGATGATGAAATTGTCAAAAAGCGCGTTCTTGAGAGCGTAAACAACCAGGGACGAATCATACTTGAAGAGGCTAAACAGCAGCGAGAGCGGCTTACCAGACTATACAATGATGAGCCCGGCATTGTAATGACTGAGGAGAGGTACGGTTTTATTGCAGGAATCATCAAGGAGATACTGAGAATTCCCAGAAAGAGACGTGTTGATGTGTCGCGCAATATTGACCTTGTCCTTACAAACAGATTTCTGGGATTTCCCATCTTCATATTTTTTATTTGGGCAATGTTTCAGCTGACTTTTACCGTCGGCGCCTATCCGATGGAGCTGATAGGAAGCGGAATTGAATCGATTTCCAGTGTCATGAGCAGCCTTCTTCCTGACGGCTTATTCAGTGATCTTATTATAAATGGTATCATTGCCGGCGTTGGGAGTGTGGCCATATTCCTTCCCAATATATTGATACTTTTTTTGTGTATTGCCATTTTTGAAGATACCGGTTACATGGCGCGGGCTGCGTTCCTTATGGATAAGATCATGCATCTTGTGGGGTTACATGGGAAGTCCTTTATTCCCATGCTAATGGGTTTTGGCTGTAACGTGCCTGCCATCATGGCCACTCGCACGCTGGAAAGCGAAAAAGACCGTATTCTCACTATTTTGATTAATCCGTTTATGTCGTGTTCTGCCCGTCTCCCCATTTATATCCTGTTAGCAGGCACTTTTTTTGCGGAGAGAGCAGGAAATGTTGTGTTTTCAATCTACCTGATTGGTATTGTAATTGCCATACTTGTAGGTCGGCTCCTTCGATCCACCCTACTCAAGGGAGACACGGCTCCCTTTGTGATGGAGCTTCCCCCTTACAGAATGCCGATGTTCAACAGCCTGATGATTCACATGTGGGATAGAAGCGTGATATTTATCAAAAAGATGGGCGGAATCATATTGATCGGTTCAGTCGTTGTGTGGGCCCTTTCTGCCTTCCCTCAGAATTTTCAGTTTTCCCGTGATTACGATGCCCAGATCCTTAGCATTAAGAACTCGTACCAGGTAAAAGAGTTGAGTATTACCGGACAGGAGCGAGAAGAATTAGAGAGGGTCACGAATAAAACAATTGCAGAACTTGAAAGTGCTCGATCTGCTGAAAAGGTGGAAAAATCATATATGGGCCGTATTGGAAAAGCTATAGCACCTATTTTTGCTCCAATCGGTATTGATTGGCGGGGTAGCGTCGCCCTCTTAACGGGATTCGTTGCCAAAGAGATTGTTCTGAGCACTATGGGAGTCCTCTATGCAGCGGGTGGCAAAGAAGAGACCGAGACCCTTAAAGAAACCCTGAAAGCTTCAGGCATGACAGCCCTGTCCGCCTTCGCCATGATGGTGTTCGTTTTGTTGTATATTCCGTGTCTGGCCACGGTAGCAGCCATAAGAAGGGAAACAAACTCCTGGAAATGGGCATCATTCAGCGTCGTATTTAATTTTTCCCTTGCATGGATTATGGCCTTTGCCATCTATCAGGGAGGGAGATTATTTATTTTGCATTTTATATGAGATTACGGTTGAAATTTATAATAATTTTGTCTATATAATCATTAACTATTATACCATATGTTATATTTATAGTCATTGAACCAGAAAGGAGAGGAAGATGACACTTACAAAAGCTAGTATCGTGGAGGACCTTTACTCTGCAACTGACCTTTCGAAAGGAAAGTGTACGGAGCTTGTTGAAAGCGTATTCGAGTTGATTAAAGACGAGCTGAAAAAAGGAAATGACGTTCGTATTTCGGGCTTTGGAAAATGGTCTGTCAGGCAGAAAAACTCCAGGCGGGGGAGAAATCCTCAGACAGGCGAGACCATTATGCTGGATGCCAGAACAGTTGTCACTTTCAAGTGTTCTGGAAAGCTGAAAAAAGTAATAAATGAGGAATAAAATTTCAAATTAGTCCTTATTTCCAAGTGATTCCTTTATAAACTTACTGAAAAGTAGATGCGACTTCGTTGGCTTTGATTTAAACTGAACAGCGAGCGCATTCCCCGCTGCTTGCGGCGGGGAGCTTCAATTCCGGGTGAAACCGGCAACCGGAAAACTGCGGAGGTTCTTTGATTTCTACTATTTCCACCAGATGTCCATCCGGTTATATCCCGCTGTCGAATAACCCTTTTCGAGTGAGCAAATCTTTAAAATCGTTGTTTTGTTTATAACGATGCCTGTGATTTGCTATTCTCTTTTTTTCACCGAATGGATCGCATGAAAAAGGTTATTTTTCTACTTTTTCTAATTCCGTCTGTTTTTCTTTGGATAAATCTACCTCATAAAATTCGCTATGTTCCGGCAATACCATAAAAAACTTAGAAGTATAATCGATTTCAGCTTTTACATTTTGCATCTGACATTCAAGCATGTGCCCTCCCGCTTTTTTGTCTTCAGTGATAAAGTGGAGATGATATCCAGGAACATTTATCCCTTTAACATAAGGCGGACACCTAAACCCTACGATTGTTCCTTTTACATTGTGAAATTCAAATATTGTCTGGTGCTTTACTACGTCAACAAGGGGGGGATAGGGTCTGGTTTGTCCGGGAACGCTTCTTGTCTTGATATACTTGAAAATTCCTTCTATTTTAATGGCATAGAAAATATTTTTTGTCGGCAACGAAGTGTCTAAATATTCTTTTAGCTGGCTGTAGCTCTCGGCCTTTTCCAGTGCGAGAGTTTTATCAGGTTCAAAGAAAGTTACCACAGCAAAAGGGGTTTTAGTCGAATCCCCGACACGGTATGCTATGCCATCCGTCTTTACCTGATAGAATGTGCCATCCAATACAACCATCTCTCCTTCAAGAGCGTTAAAAGTACCCAATCCGAAGGTGCCATGTTGCCTCACTTCCCCGCAGGTTGTTTCCCCGTCATAGATCCCTTCTAAAAGAGCATCAATCGTTGACGTTTGAAATAATACATCGTTGTCTTTTTGCAGATGCGAACATCCGCACACTGCTGCAGCCATAAATACCAATAACAATAAAAACGAATAACGAATGGTTTTCATAAATTCTCCTTAAATTCTGGTTTTATACCGGATTTTAACCGGGGGCGTATGCGCAAGCCCCGCCTTGGAGGCGGGGAGCTTCACTTTTGATTCCTGAGCAGTAACGTTTTATTTGTGTGTAGGGATGGCTTGAAGCGCCCTGTTTATTATATGATCTACTATGCCCTGGAGCCAGGCCGTACCGATGGACGAACTTTCGGAACTCAAACCTTTAATGGTTTTTATGTAGTCCGGTGATTGTTCTGACCTGTCAAGGATAATCCTGATAAAGGAATCTCGGTTTTTAAAATCAATTTCCTCCTCATATCCTCCAGTAAAACATTTTTCCAGTTTCGGCCAGTTTTCGAGCAACTCTTTTTTTTGTCCGGAGAGAATTTTCCATTCGCCCCCGCTGAATTTTCTGTCACCGATTTTAATAGATTTTTCCATTTTTTCGGAAAGAACCCGGAAACGGGTCAATCTTTCTTTGATTGACAGGTTTAGTTTTTCTAATGCCCCGGAATAAAGTTCCGGACCAAATTCATCAGATTGAAAGAAAAGCCGCCGAACATGGATATACCACTGCCTGAGGGCAAGTAAATTGGCTAAATAGCAGATGTTGTTATAAACTTTCTTTTTAATGTTTCTGTAAAAACCTATTTCAAACTCTCCTTCAGGGGGAAAGTCATCACTTTCGGTTAAAAGTTTCTTTCCTTCGGGACAATCCCCTCGACATACAGTTCCCGCGGCTATAATCGTGCCATAACCTATTCTCGCCGGGCCTACCAATCCTCCCTGTCCTCCGAGGAAGATTGGGGGCTGGTTTAACATGACACCTCTGGGAACGTCTCCGATCAGAGAAGCGGTTGCCTTATCCTGATTCGGCGTGTAATTAAAATGTATATAGGAGCTCCCCACCTCGCTGTGATTTTTTCGATCGGTACCTCCGGCCATGAAACAATCACAGAAATTTATCAGGCTCCCGAGAGTTACGAAAGGAAAAAGAATGGTCTGTTTTAATCCGACAGTGTGTGCCCCATTGGACTGTTCCTCAAGAATAGAGCATTCTCTGACATGAGCGCCGGATGCCATATTTACTTTTTCCAGTAAAACAGTGTCTTTAAAAAATCCACCCTTGAGTTCCACCTCAGGGCCAATCTGGCAGTCAACAATTGTAGCCGGTGATTCGTATCCCAATTTTGTTCCGGAACAAATTAAGGTTTTTGCACCATATATCCTGGTTCCGCTGTAGAGTGTGACACCACTTCCTGAAATCCTGTTAACATCCACCTCTTCTCCGATTTCAACGGAGAAAGGGACCGGGATATTTACCCCTTTTCTCATCAACTCGATTACTCTGTCCGGAAATTCTGTTTCCATTTTCATTGTTATCTCCCCATGTGGATTTTTTACAAAGCCGTTAAAGTTTTTCCTTAACTTTATTCATTATACTTTCCATTATTTCACCGGCCTTGCCATCGATGAGTATATCTGCTCTGTTGTCGTACACGGTACTCCCGATATTGATTATGGCGAGTTTAGCGCCTCCCTGTTTGGCGTGTACAGGCATATAGGCGGCAGGGAAAACGGCAAGGGAAGAACCGATTGCAATGAAAAGGTCACAATTGCAGGAATGGTTTATGGCTTTTTGGAGCGCTTCTTCCGGCAATGCCTCACCGAAAAGAATAACGTCCGGTTTCAAAATTCCGTGACATTTTTCACAATCGGGAACCCCCGCTTCTTTTTTCAAGCGCTCCACAATATCTTCCATCGGGTAGCGTTCATGGCACCCCGTACACACCGCGAAATTCATGTTGCCGTGTAGTTCAATCACCTTTTCGGGAGAGTTTCCTGCTTCCTGGTGAAGGTTGTCTATGTTTTGGGTAATAACACAGTCTAATTTATTGAGTTTTTCCAACTCGGCAATAGACAGATGAGCCGGATTCGGTTTTGCGTTTACTATAAGACCGCTTTCAATGAGAATGTGCCACTGCTTTTCTCGCGTTTCAGGACTGTGTAGGAATTTTTCTATGGTGAAATCATCAGGATCAAATCTGCTCCAGATTCCTCCGGGACTGCGAAAGTCAGGTATGCCTGACTCGGTGCTGATTCCGGCTCCCGTAAACACAACCAGCTTTCTGGAGGCAATAATCATATTCGCTGTTGCGTCGATTTTTTCTTTCAGGTCATCGTTTGTCATTTATTCTTCATTTTACCTGTGCTGTGGGTCAGGAATACATTAAATGTAATGGTGTGTCAAGCCTTGCGGCACTCTCTCTTGCAGGTGAAACAAATTGAACTGAACAGCGAGCGTATTCCCCGCTGCTTGCTGCGGGGAGCGTGGAAGGAATGCAACCGATGATCCTTTTCAACGGTATTTTACCACAAAAAGGTTTTTGCACCGGCAAATCGGGTCTTAAAATATCTGCTTGAAAGAGAGGAAACACGTATTCTTTTACCCTTTCCCGGTGCGTGAATGAATTTATTGTCACCCGTATATATGCCGACATGTGAAACCCTTTTGCTTTTGGAGGTAGCAAAGAAGACAAGATCGCCGCTCTTCAGCTCATTTTTTCCGATGGGAATACCTGCCCTGTATTGTTCTTTTGACGAACGCGGCAGATTCAGGCCGTTCAACTGATAAACGGCCATGGTTAATCCGCTGCAATCGAACCCTTCTTCCACCGAAGAACATCCCCATCGATACGGGAGACCGATAAAGTTCCTGGCTGTTTCTACCAGCTTTTTCCTGAGATAGCTGCTGGCATATTTTCGCTTTTTTAATACTGTATAGTCGCCGGGACTGATGATGTAATACTCATCTATAATTCCAGCTGCACGGAGACTTTCAGCTTTTTTGCGGGCTGCCTGTTTTGAGGGGAAATTACCGAAACGAACCTTGTAGAGTCCTGCTTTGTGAACAAAATAATAGGCATTTAATTCACTATTGTCTAAGGTGTTGGTAAGCCGTACAGCATTGTCCAGATTTGAAAAGGCGCCTATCTGAATGGAATAGCCCATACGGGCCAGTCCCGTTTTCGGCATTTCCGGGCGCAAGCCGGGAGAAACAACAGATTTGCTTCCGCAACCTGCTGCTAACAGGATTAATGACAGGGCTCCTACAAGAGATGCCCATTTCAACGTACGCTTTATGGTCTGGGTTTCCTTCGGCAACATTTTATGTGACACACCATTACTGTACTTTATAATTTCACAATACCATCACCGCGCTTATAAGGAAAACCCCATTTTGCTGAAATTTGTATTGTATTCTTGGAATATTAAAAATTCTCTGTTATATTTCCGTTAAAGTAGATGTGTTAATGAGGAAATGATAAGGTGAATATGGAATCAGACTATCTGGAACAGATACGAAGTTATAATGTCCGTCAGGCATGGCCCGTAGCTAAAAAAGCGGCCCTTCTGGTAATTGATGTGCAGGAATACTTTCGGACTATGATTGAACCAATTATGGAAAATATTCTTGCCTTGATGGAGATGGGACGGAAAAAGGGTGTAAGAATCTTTTTTACCCGTCATGGTCATTCTAAACCCGATAAAGATGGTGGCATGTTGGGAAAGTGGTGGGGAGACTTGATTGAATACGGATCACCGGAATGGGAATTGATCGGGGAGCTCAATCCCTCTGCAAAAGAACCGGTTATAGACAAGAATCGCTACAGTGCTTTTTTTAACACAGGTCTGGACGATCGATTGCGCAGTTTCGGCATTGAGGATCTGATAATATGTGGTGTCATGACGAATTGCTGCTGTGAAACTACTGCCCGCGATGCCTTTGTCCGCGATTACCGGGTTTTCTTCGCGGCCGACGCCACGGCTACCGCCAATCGGGAACTACACCTCGCATCTTTGAAAAACCTCGCCTTCGGTTTTGCGCATATCGTTAGTACCGAACAGATATGTCGGCATTTTGGAAAAAGTAATGTATCGTAAAAGATCGTGTTTCCAGTTTTTTAATATTTTGTTTTTTAAAGCCAGTTAAGTGAGGATAAACTATGGAAGAGCAAAAATATATCTCCGAAAAGGATATAGCGTATCTTGAAGGTATTATGGAAAAAGAAAGGATTTCCCAAGGGATATCCAACTGTGAATTACACTCTCACGATGAATCTTTTCATTCACCATGTTTGCCCGAGGTGGTGCTGTGGCCTCATAGTACAGAAGAGGTGAGCAGAATAGTGCGATATGCCTTTGAAAAGGGTATTCCGGTAACACCCTGGGGTGCGGGGACGAGTCTCGAAGGGAATCCTATACCCGTTAAAGGTGGAATTGTTCTTGATTTTCAGGAAATGAATAAAACACTTGCCGTTCGCCCGGAAGACTTTCAGGTGGATGTTCAGGCTGGTGTTATTTACAAAGAACTGAATAAAGACCTTGGGCGCCTGGGGTTATTTTTTCCTCCTGATCCGGGAGCCGCCGCAACCATAGGAGGAATGGTTGCAAACAATTCAAGTGGCATCCGTACAGTGAAATATGGTGCTACAAAAGACTGTGTCATGAGATTAGTCGTCGTAATGCCTAACGGGGATGTTTTAAAAATAGGAAACAGGGCGCGAAAAAGCTCTTCCGGGTATGACCTTGTTCACCTTTTTATCGGTTCTGAAGGAACGTTGGGGATAGTAACCGAAGCAACCCTGAAACTGGTGGGACTACCGGTCAATTTCATGGCTGTCAGGGCTACTTTTCCTACAATTAAGGATGCAACGACCACGGTTTTTCAAATTATGTCTTCAGGTCTTACGCCTTCCGCAATGGAATTTCTCGATTCCGAAGTTGTAAAAGTTATAAACCAGGACCGTGATCTTGCTATGGAAGAAAAGCCCACACTTCTCATGGAGTTCGATGGATACAGCGAAAGAGGACTCGAAGAAGAGATGAATTTTGCTGAAGATATATGTCGTGAGAATAACTGCTTATTTTTAGATAAAGGTCTTGGCCTGGAAGAACGGAATCGGTTATGGGAAATTCGGCATCTGATTGTAGAATCCATAAAAAGGAAACACCCCGGTCTTGAAATGTTAATTATGGATGTTGCGGTACCCCTTTCCCGCTACAGTGACATGGTGTCATTTATTAAGGATACGGTTCGGGATTTTCATGCCTATGTTTTCGGTCACGCGGGTGACGGCAACATACATGTAGCGATAATGGATAACCCTCAGGATGAGAAAAGATGGGATTCTGTGGAAATAGCAAATCGTCTTATTGTCACAAAAGCCCTTGAATTTGAAGGGACATGCACGGGAGAGCATGGAATCGGTATAGGCAAGAGAGAGTTTATGGACCTGGAACACGGTGACAGCCTTGAAATTATGCGAAGATTGAAGAATCAGCTGATGGATCCAACGGGAATTATGAACCCCGGGAAAATGTTTTTTTGAGAGAATATCCTTACAGTCGATCATTCCTTTTTCAGCTTTTCATCAAGCGTCTTTGAAGAAAAAGTAAAGACGTCCGATGCAATAGCTTTTAGCTCCGGCGAGCATTGCGCGGGCTCAAATATTCTTCCCCGGGCGATTTCCTGCCATATCGGAGGAAGGTTCCTGTAAAGATGAACCATGCCGCCGTAAGGATCAGGAGCCAGATAATAAACCTTTTGCACCCCGGATGTGATGATGCGGGCTAAACACATTGGGCAGGGTTCAAGCGACGTGTATAGGACCAGCCCCTCCACTTCAGTGGTTTGTGCCTTTATCTTCTCTTCGTACCCGGTCAGCGTATCCATCTCCGCGTGGAGATCGCTTCTGAAGTATGGCTTGAAAATCCGGTTGTGGCCTCTTTGAATAACTTCCCCGGTTGCTTCACGAATTAAACAGGCCCCGATTCCGTAATTGCCTTCTTTTGCGGCGGCAACAGCTTCTTCTAAAGCAACAATGGCAGCTTTATCATCTCGATATTTGGGGTCGGGCTTGAACGCCGCAATCCTTTCTGCAAGCTTGTCCAGGGAAATTGCAGATGGTGACTTTTCATCTGCCCGTACAGGAATGATTGTCCCGATAGTGAAAAAGGTTATCATCAAAACGATTGAGATATATCGTCGATATCTTTTGTCCATTATTTTTGCTGAAAAAATCATCTTCTTGACACCTCCTGATACTTGTATAATTGGAGACAGTTCTCTTATTTGTGAATCTCCCCGCCCACAGGGCGGGCTTGCGGGTGCGCTACCGGTCAAAAAGTTTCCTCCACTTTCCGTATCCTTCTTTTTCCAAATCCTCTTTGGGAATGAAACGGAGTGCCGCGGAGTTCATACAGTAGCGAAGTCCAGTCGGCGGCGGGCCATCTTTAAATACGTGACCAAGGTGAGAATCGGCATATTTGCTTCTCACTTCTGTTCTCACACTGAAGAGGTTTTTATCTTCAACTTCCACGATATTCTCCGGAACTAGCGTTTTTGTGAAGCTCGCCCACCCCGTCCCGGATACATATTTGTCAAGTGAGATAAAAAGAGGTTCACCGGAAACAACATCGACATAAATCCCCTCCCTTTTGTTGTCCCAATATTCATTGCCGAACGGTTTTTCCGTGCCATTATTTTGAGTAACCTCATATTGCAGCGGAGTTAATGTTTTTCTCAGCTCCTCATCAGGCGGTTTTTTAAACGTTT
The DNA here is from genome assembly GCA_964454305.1 of uncultured Syntrophales bacterium. Lineage (GTDB taxonomy): Bacteria > Desulfobacterota > Syntrophia > Syntrophales > JADFWA01 > JAUSPI01. Next base: position 27,822 of record CAYVXX010000011.1, read on the forward strand.
TACGGTCTTGATTAAATGTGGTCTCCAATTTTTTACCCCAAACCTTTCCTATATATTGATCACGGCCTGAAGCCTTTCTGTAAGATTTATACGGCAGTGGACACTGTTTATAGTAATCTTGATGATAATCTTCCGCTTTATAGAACCTGGCAGCCTTGATAATTTCTGTAACGATTTGTTTGTCGAACTTGCCGGATTTGTTGAGTTTTTCTTTCGAGATTTTCGCTAAGCGCTTTTGTTCGTCATTATGATAGAAAATGGCTGTTCTGTACTGTGAACCCCGATCGACGAACTGGCCGCCCTGATCGGTAGGATCTATCTGTTGCCAGAACATATCGAGAAGGTCCGAGTAGCGTATGATAGCCGGATCGTATGTGATCTGGACCGCCTCTACATGGCCGGTTGATCCCGACGTGACATCTTTATAGGTCGGATTATCTTTATGCCCGCCTGTGTAACCTGCTATAACCTCTACAACACCATTCAGCTTTTCAAAAGGATGTTCCATGCACCAGAAACAGCCTCCGGCAAATGTTGCTTTCTCATGTTTTGTTTGAGCAGATACATTGAATGGCATAAGGAATACAATAAGCAGTAACAAGAAAAGTCTGACATTTCTTGCCCACATGTTTACCTCCATGGAAAGGTTTAAACGGCATGTGTATGCCCTCTGTTAATATATTATTCTGTTTTAATACTTGTAATTACTGAGATACTGGAGAGCAAGAAATTCTGTGGAAAATTCCGGGAACAGGTGATTTACTGAGCGCAACGTTTCTTTTGGGTTTCATTTTATACAACATTATGATGGAAAACAAGTAAAAACTTAAAGTGTTATCACCAAGATGAGCAATTTCCAATCTTACGATAAATCATTGCTGACAGTAGATAAAGGATAAGGGCAGTAAATACCACCGATTTGAAACCCCATTCAATGGCGATCAAGGCGGTTGCCGAGGCCCCGATAACGGAGAAGAAACCGTTTATCCCCCAGGCCCACGGAATCATATCCTCGCCTTTTTCTGCCAGCCGGCTTAACCCGGATGGGAAGGGGATTCCCATCGGCACGGCAAGGGGTGCTGTCAATAGACTGCAAAGAAGCATACGCATCCACAGAGAGAAACCCGACAGGGTGTTTTCCAGCAGTTGATCGAATTTCATGTAAATGATTCCAACGGTGACAATAAAAACTACGGCAAAGAGGACGTGTTTCGGTCTTACGGTACCTATCCTTCCCGCGATCAGGCTTCCGATTCCCGAATAGATAAGAAAAGATCCGATGACGACACTTGCCGAGAAGACGGGATCGTAGAGATACCTGATGAATTGCTGGAGGAACGACATCTCGAGGAACATATAGGCCAGACCAAGGCAGCCGAAATAGATGAAGACGGGTGCTTTCCCGCGTGGTGAGCCTCCAATCAGTTTGATGGGAACCAGTATAAGAATTGTGCTCAGTAAAACGAGGATGCCAAGAGCTGTCCAGACAAGGACATATCCCCAGTCTATAAGCGGTATGGCGATCCGCCCGTACGGGGCGAGATACGTTTTCAGCACTGCCAGTTTGAAGAAGTGGCCGAAAAATGGCCTGTTGTCTGTAGCGGGCCGGATATAGAACGGGTATTCGTTGTAAAATTGCTCTCTTTCTCCGGAGAGCAGTCTCGTTGCGGCAATGAAAAAGTAGCTTTCATCCATTCTGTTTACGATATTGGTCTCTTTTTTTTTAATTCCGGGGTAGTAGCAGAGATCGAAGAGGCGGCTTTTACAGAATTTTTTAACAGTTTCAATCTCTTCCTTGTTAAAGAGACCGTTTTTTATCAAGAGTGTTGCCATCTGCCAGCTCCTTATCATGATAATGGATTCGGAGGCATTTTCAGCCTCAAGTGCGGCGATTGCCGTTGTTAGAAGTTTTATACAGTCGCGGGGGGGATTTTTGATCCACCTCGATATACTGAGGATGCCTCCTGGGTTGAGGCGGTCAACGCAGATTTTCAGTGATTCGGTCGTAAAGAGATAGTTTTCATTCAGTGAGTAGACACCCGCGGAAGCCGATTCCATCGATTCGAGAAGACATATCTGAATCAGATCAAATCGCTTTTTTGTGTTTTGAAGATACCCCCTCCCGTCTTCGGCGAAGATCCGGTACTCTACGGGATTATAGATGTCCCCGCTGAAACGCCGATATTTTCCCTGTATGAAACGGATGATGTCTCTATTCATTTCCACAATGGAGATGTCCTTTGCCTTGTGATACTTCGCATTTAGAATTTCCGTTCCTCCGCCTCCACCGATGATAAGCACTGCCGGATCGTTCAGGAGCTTGTAGGGAAGGGAGGTGGTACGGTAATCCATGAAGCGGATATCCTTCAGATTTCCGGTGAATTCGTTGATTGCGCCTGCCGTATTTCCGTTTATAAAGAGGCCTTTCTGCTTCGGCAATTTAAATGGACAGTTCAGGCTCAAATCGGGCAGGTAGTGGTATGCAGGGCTTTCCAGAATGGTGACAAGGCCGAGCGGTCCGAATGTTTCCGCCTGAATTTTTGCCCCCTTCTGGCTTCTCGCAATGGAAAGGTCTTTGAATGTGCCCATGTATACGGGTCTGTCGTGCAGCAAGACAAAGTAAAGCGGGACTATCGCAATCAGTATGATTGCTGAAACAGCGGTCTGTATACGGCTGCTCGTGACTGCGAGTGTGGCGCAGACAGTTATTATGGAAATAATAAGAATGATTTCAGAGGGACCCGTATGAAAAACAGTTAACAGTACAAGAAGGCTTCCAATTCCTGAACCCGCCATATTGGAAAAATATATCTTGTAAATATTGCCGGTACAGACTGAAAAACTGAGCCCGATGCATACCGCACCGAGAAAAAATGGGATGAACATGGCCAGGCTGATGAAGATGAGGTTCAATGTTTCATACGGCTGCCAGATTATCATAAGCGGATTGAAGGCAATCAGATAACTTAAATAAATATTAATCCAGACAGATAGGAGCAGAAGAAGGGGGAAGAGATATAAGACCGTTGAAAAGTGTTTTTTCAGTCTTGCCTTGAATAGAAAAATAAACGAGCCGCTCGACCCAAAGCCGAGCAGGGCAATGCTGACAATCAGATAGGCGAAGTGGTGCCAGTACTGTATGGAAAATATCTTGAAAAGCAGAATCTCATAGGCGATAAGGGCAGCCGAAACGGAGAGCACGGAAACCTGGATTCTCTTTAATGACGGATAAGGTGTCATGTTCAATGTCACCCTGAACTTGCTTTAGTATCAGTTACTTGTGCTTGCCGGTAAGGGGTACAAAGCACACTGACATCAGGTTTTGTGTGGTTATTTCCCCGGCGTTGTCCTTTTCAACAAGAACCAGACTCTGAATCATGAAGTGGCCCCCGACCGGAATGACCATCCTGCCCCCTTTTTTGAGCTGTTTCAAAAGTGGTGGCGGGATATGGCCTGCCGCGGCGGTCACAATTATGGCATCGAATGGTGTGTGCTCGGGCCAGCCATAATAACCGTCACCACTTTTGACGCTGACATTTTTATAACCGAGTTTTTCCAATCTGAGCGACGCCGATTCTGCAAGCTCCGGGATTATCTCAATTGTATATACCTTTTTTACAATGCAGGAGAGAATCGCTGCCTGGTAGCCCGAACCTGTTCCGATCTCAAGAACAATGCTCTCTTCGTCCAGATTGAGGATTTCCGTCATGTATGCCACAATATAGGGCTGAGATATTGTCTGCCCGTAACCGATCGACAGGGGAGTATCATCATAAGCCATGGGGACCCTCTTTTCGGGGACAAACTGATGGCGTGGAACAGACATCATCGCCTGAATGACGTCTCTGTCACGGACACCCCTCCTGACAATCTGTTCGTCTACCATTTCTTTTCTCATAGCCGCAAAGCTCCTCTCATTAAATTCGGCCTTAGAAGTCACTTTTACCGGTGAGATGGTTAAGACAAGAAAAACCAGTACCGATATTGAAATTATTCTCCGGAATTTATTTGTTTTTATGATATTATAACCTTTGCTTATCCTTGATTTAATCCATCAAGCATGGGGAAAAATGTTTTACAAAGTTGCCGTCGATTTTGTTATTGTCATCCACTTTATGTGGATCGTATTTGTAATACTCGGGTTTCCGGTATTTCTCTCTTTCAATCTTTCCAGATGGAGGCTGCTTCATCTGACTGCTCTAATCGCAACCATAATTATGCAGGCTACACAGACTGTTTGTCCATTGACCTATCTTGAGGCTTATCTGAAATCGAAAAATATGTCCGGCGCCGTCTATCCCGGCTCATTCATAATAGGAAGAATAGAGAATATGATCTATGTTGAAGATGTGCTAACACTTGAGAGAATCACCTGCCTGACATTATTTTTTTTCGTGGTCGTTTTGCTTTCCTTCTGGTTCAAGCCGATTAAATTGAAGCGGGAGAAAGTAGAAAAGTGAACGTGGTCAAAGAAATATATCACATAGTGCTTTTATATCAAGATATTAAAAAGTGAGCTATTAGCGTTCAGCAATATAAGGAGAACCAATCTGATATTCCGTAAAGACTTTGCACGCAGCATTTCTACTTTTTCGGTAAGGGGTATTTCGGCTGGTTTTTTGTTAATGCTGAAAGCCGATGGCTGATTGCTGAAAGCTTATAAGGTTTAGATAACCTATGAAGCGAAAATTCACTACATTTCCTGTCCTCTTCGCGATTACCGCTCTCGGTATATCTTCGGTAATAACCCAGATTACCGTTATTCGTGAATTTATAAATGTCTTTGAAGGAAATGAAATCGTCCTTGGCATCCTCTTCTCTCTCTGGCTCTTACTTACAGGGTTGGGGGCGTGGCTTGCGAAATTCATATCATCTTCCCGCGCACAGATGTTTATGCTCCGCCTGTCACTTTTCCTCGTCGCATTCCTTCCCATTTTTCATGTTCTCCTTATCCGCTTTTTTAGAAATGACCTCTTTATCAGAGGAGAGCTTCCCGGCATCGGTCCCATGATTATCTGGGCGGGGGTTCTTCTCGTGCCGTATTGTATCCTTTCCGGGGGATTACTCACCATTGCCTGCGGTATCCTTGCCGTCAACAGTTCCGATGACCGAAGTATCGGCAGAATCTATTTTTTTGATAATATCGGCGATATCTTAGGAGGTCTCCTTTTTACCTTCGTCCTTGTCCGTTTTTGCAATAATCTCAATGCCTTGTACCTTCCCGCATTTCTCTGCCTTTCAGGGTTTCTGTTGCTCATGCCACGGGGCTTCAGCCGGAGATTGCTTTACGGCTCTCTCGGAGTCTTTGGGCTGGCATCGATTCTTTATAGTGGCTGGTTTGTGCCCCTTGATGGTATTTCCCTGAAATGGTTGTATCCGTATCAGACGATAGTGGATCACCAAGAATCCCCCTACGGGAGACTGGTTGTTACCCGGGGGCATGATCAGACCTCTTTTTTTGAAAACGGGGGGCACCTCTTCTCCGTTCCCAATACCTTTGCCAATGAGGAAATCGTGCATTACGCGCTGTCACAACTCCCGAAAGTTCAGTCAGTCCTTCTGGTTTCAGGCGGTGTTGCCGGTGTTGTTGACGAGATCATGAAGTATGATGTTAAAAATCTCGATTACGTTGAACTTGATCCGGCTATTCTATCCGCCGGCGTGAAGTACCTTGACGTCCGTTTTCCGTCGGCAGTTCACCTCCATCAGGGTGACGGGAGAAAGTTTATTCAAAAGACAGATAAAAAATATGACGGCATAATCCTCGATCTTCCCCCTCCGGGATCGCTCCAGCTCAACCGTTTTTATACCCTTGAATTTTTCAACGAGGCCAGGTCAAAGCTCCTGCCGGGGGGAGTTATCTGTTTCGGTACTCCCGGGGCGGAGAATTATATCAGCGATGATCAGGCGCGCTTCCTTTCCACCTTGAAAAATACACTGAAACAGGTCTTCGAACATGTCCTGATTATACCGGGGGAGAGGAATATTTTCATCGCGTCTGACTCACCCCTCTCTTCAGATATAGCGTCACTCGTCTCCTCACGGAACATTGAAACGGTTTACGTCAATGAAAACTACCTCGCCGGGAGAGTAACACCGGAGAGGTTATCGTTCATAGAGGGCAGCATTATTGATAGCGTTCCGGTTAACCTGGATCTTCGGCCCACGGCATTTTTCTACCGGATGAGCATCTGGCTTAGCATGTTCCAGGAAAATTACAGGATCCCTTTGATTGCCGTATTTTTGTTTTTCATTTTATATTTTTCCCGGATCGGGATCGTTAGAAAGGCCGTATTTTCAACAGGTTTCACAGCTTCATCGATGGAGGTTATCATCCTCCTCTGTTACCAGATTTTCCATGGCAGTATCTACACGGGGATAGGGATGATCGTCGCTTCATTCATGTTAGGGCTTGCGGCAGGAAGCTTTATGGCGAACAGAATGATTTCAAGGCGTTCTATAATCAAGACGAGGGCGATTCTTGAGGTTGAAATAGCGATTGTAGTCTACATTATTTTATTTATGATAATGCTCTTCTGGGGGCGAACTCTGCTCGGTGGTTTTTCCTTCGCTCTTCTGACCATTCTCATCGGTGTGTTGACAGGATTTGAATTTCCCGTCGCCGGAAAAATTCTCTTTTCCTCCCCCTGGGAGACGGCAGGTTCCCTTTACGCTGCTGATCTGCTGGGGGCAAGCCTGGGTGCACTTTTTGTCTGTCTCTTCGTTATCCCCGTTTTTGGAATTTACTATACCTGTCTCTTTCTGATAGTATTTAAACTGCCGATCATCTTCGGGCTGCTCGTTCGGAGAAGGACCGCTGCATGAAGAAAAGGAAAAGAAATGTATTTTACGCGAAGAGAGCTGATTAAAACGGGTATTGTCTGTACCTTATCCCTGTCATCAACGGATGTCTTTGCGCGGTGGTTTGTACCCTCCGAAAAGAATGAGAAGAGAATCACTCGAAACGATGCCCCCGATAAACTCTGGAAGTGGTCGAAAGAGGTTTACTTCAAAGTGGAGCGGGGCAAAAATGTTCAGTGTCTTACCTGCCCTAATCAATGTTTACTGGAGCCGAATGCCCGTAGCAAGTGCAAGTCTCACGTCAATAAGGATGGAAATCTATACACTCTGGTTTACGGAAATCCCTGCGCGGCACATATTGATCCGATTGAAAAAAAGCCGCTGTATCATTTTCTCCCTTCGTCAAGGGCGTTTTCCATAGCCACAACAGGATGTAGTTTTCGATGTCTTAACTGCCAGAACTGGGAGATATCGCAGGTTAAGCCTGAAGATGTCAGATTTGTGGAAATGTTTCCTGACGCTGTCGTGGAGAATGCACGGAATTCGGATTGCAGGAGTATCGCCTATACATATTCCGAGGCAACGACTTTTTATGAATACATGCTGGACACATCCCGGCTGGCACGTGAAGCGGGTATCAAAAATGTTTGGGTTTCAAATGGTTATATTAACGAACCCCCGCTCCTGGAGCTTTGCAAGACTCTCGATAGTGCAAATATTGATATCAAGAATTTTTCCGAGGATATCTATTCGCGTCTCAATGCCGGCCGGCTGAAGCCGGTTTTGAGAACCGTCACGATACTGAAAGAAAAAGATGTCTGGTTTGAGATAACAGCCCTGATCGTACCGACATATACAGACAACATCGAGATGATAAAGCGGATGTGCGGATGGATACTGGAAAATCTTGGTCCCGACTACCCGCTCCACTTTTCACGTTTCTTTCCCCGGTACAAGCTGACACATCTTCCTCCCACTTCCATACCGTTTCTGGAAAACGCGAGGGAAACAGCAATGAAAATGGGGATTCACTATGTCTATGTGGGCAATGTACCTCAGGCGGATTCAAATCATACATACTGCCCCTCCTGCAAAAAGAAGATTATAGAACGCCTCGGATATCTGATTACGGAAAACAGGATAGTAGACGGCAGATGTACCTTTTGCCGGCAGACGATTGCGGGTGTCTGGGAATAGGTGATTGGTAAATTTTCTTGACCGTCCGACTGACATTGAGATATTGATACTATTAAATAAATGGAGGGTTATGTCGATGAAAATAGCAGTCCTGACAGGTGGAGGAGACTGCCCCGGTTTGAACGGGGCGATCAAATGGGTTACAAAAACAGCTCTCGATCCTAAACTTGAAGAGGAACGTTCTGTTAAGTTTGAAGTTCTTGGTATAATGAACGGCTGGAAAGGGCTGGTAGAAGTTAACCCCGATGATCCGGAAAGCTGTGCCCGGCACCTGAAACATTTAGACGAGCAGGTCGTCAGGACGTGGGACCGTTTTGGAGGAACAAACCTTGGAACGTCGAGGACAAATCCCTTCAATCCCCAAAATGACCGGTCGGAAAGACTGCTCGAAAATATCGGAAAGCTCGGGATTGATGTCATCGTGGCGATTGGGGGCGAGGATACCCTGGGGGTCGCCCATACTTTACATAAGCAAGGGATTAAAACGGTGGGAATTCCTAAAACTATCGACAATGACCTGTCGGCGACAGATTACTCTCTCGGTTTTGATACGGCTGTGAACGTTATTATGGAGGAGATTGACAGGCTCCGTACCACGGCAGGTTCCCATGGACGGATTTTTGTTGTGGAAACGATGGGGCGGCATGCCGGCTGGCTTGCCCTTCACGGAGGTGAATGCAGCGGTGCATACATGATTCTGATTCCCGAGTATCCTTTCGACATGAATCGTATATGCCAACTTCTCCGGGAGCGTGAAGGACGGGAGATACAGTACAGTATTCTTGTTGTCTCTGAAGGGGCAAAACTGGCGGACATGCAAGGATTTTATAAAGATGAAAAAATTGATGATTTCGGACACCGCTCCCTTGGTGGAATTGCCAGATATGTATCGGAGGAGATAGAAAAGAAGACAGGTCTTGAGTCACGTTATGTGATTCTGAGCCACCTGCAGAGGGGCGGCACGCCATCAGCCCACGATCGCCTGATGGCGAGACGGTTTGGAATCGCTGCTATTGACATGGTCTTACATGAGGATTTTGGCCGTATGGTGAGCCTCCTCCATGGAGATATTACCTCTGTTTCACTCAAGGAGGTTATCGATCAATTAAAACTTGTTGATATCGACAAATATTACGACGTCGAAAGATACAACGGGCGGAGATCTATATTGTAGATTGCCGGATTTAAACATAAAGATTATTAACTTATTTACTCGTTCCCTTGACATTTTCTTATGTTGTCCTTGACAGATAATGCCCTTTCTTTTATAACATGTGTAACTCACCGGGAAATTTAAAATCTTGAACTGAACAGCGAGCGCATTCCCCGCTGTTTGCGGCGGGGTTAGCGAGCGAATAAAAATAACAATCTTCCTTACCCCGATAAACGGGATAAGTGCGTTAACGGATTTGCTTTCTACCAGAAAGCAAATCCTAACTTACTAAACAGTCGGAGATTCCCCGCAACTTGTTGCGGGGAGCTTCAATTTGTTGAAGTAGAACCTCATAAAGTGGTCACATCAAGACAGGAGCAGTTATCAGAATGACAGGTAAAAAGAAACGCGGGTTGATCAAATTCACCGATAATGATGACATAAATCGTTTGCTCCGCGATGTCGTATCATCTGTGAAGGATTTTACAGAAAATCAGATTGAGCAGATAAGAAGTCTGACACAGATAGGCGCGGCATTATCAGCTGAACATGAAATAGATCGACTGCTCGAGATGATTGTAGACGAAGCCAGAAGATTTACCAATGCCGATGGCGGTACGCTCTATATCATGAGTGATGACGAGAAAAGTCTTCACTTTGCAATTGTTCAGAACCATTCGTTAGACATAAGAATGGGTGGAACAGCCGGAGCGATAACATGGGCACCCGTCGAGTTATATAACAGTGATGGTTCTCCCAATCATTCCAATGTGTCATCATATGCAGCTCTCTCAGGTAACGTTGTTAATATATCCGATGTCTATCATGCTGAAAAGTTTAACTTTGAAGGAACACGCCAGTTTGATTCCGAAACAGGTTACCGCTCACAGTCGATGCTGGTTATCCCCATGCGTAACCATGAGAATGATATTATAGGAATTCTCCAATTGTTAAATGCCAAGGATGTTGTAACCGGCAAAAAAGTGTCGTTTTCTCAAGATTCCCAGGATCTGATCGAATCATTGGCGTCACAGGCGGCAATAGCTCTCACCAATAACCGCCTTATCAAAGACTTGCAAAATCTGTTTGAATCCTTCGTCAAGACAATAGCAACGGCTATCGATGAAAAGTCACCCTACACGGGTGATCATGGTCGCCGTGTGGTTGAACTAACTATGATGATTGCTGAAAAGATTAACCGTGCGAGAGATGGCCGTTTTAAAGATGTCTCATTTAATGAAAACGAGATGAATGAACTCAGAATAGCCGCGTGGCTCCATGACGTAGGTAAAGTGGCTATGCCGGAATATATCATGGACAAGTCGACAAAATTGACAACCGTTAATGATCGAATTGAATTGTTAAAGACGCGTTTTGAGATTGTAAAGCGGGATATGGAAATTGATTTGCTCAAGAAAAAGATGGCACAAAGTGGTTATTCAGACACAGATGCTCCTCCTCCAACTCAGAGCAGTAAAATGAAAAACCTGGAAGAAGACTATGATTTTCTCGTTTCAGTTAACAGGGCCGATGAATACATGTCGGATGAGAGTATTGAGAGAGTTAAAAAAATAGCAAAGAAGAAATGGAGGATGGACGGACGCGGACAAGCACTTCTCAGTGATGATGAAATCGAAAATCTCATCATTAGAAAAGGAACGCTGACAGATCACGAAAGAACTGTCATGAATACTCATGCCGCCATAACGTACAGAATGCTGTCTCAGATGCCGTTTCCCAAGAAATTGAGAAACGTGCCCGGTTACGCAAGCTCTCATCATGAATTTTTGAATGGTAAAGGGTATCCTCAGGGATTGAAAGGAGATGAAATATCTCTCCAGGCACGGATACTTGCTCTGGCAGATGTTTTCGAGGCATTGACGGCAAGTGACCGGCCATATCGAGAAGGAAACACCCTGTCTCAGGCTCTTAAAATCCTTGGATTTATGGTGAAGGACAATGAACTTGATCCTGATATTTACGATCTGTTTGTGAATGAAAAAATCTACATCGATTATGCAAAGAGAGAACTTATACCCTCTCAGATTGATGAAACAGCGATTCAGGAAACGCCGAAATAAGTGAATCTACAAATGGAGGAAAACGGCATGGCCAAATCAGAAGATGCAAAAAAACAGGAGAAGAAAAAACCACAGAAAACAGCCAAAGAGAAGAGGCAGGCAAAGCAGGAAAAGAAAAAGAGCAAATAGCTAATCAGTTGGGGGCAGTTGGGGGTCAGGTCTTGCTTTTTGCCATCTTTGACGCGATTTTACTGACCCGTGA
>CAYVXX010000012.1:0-38128 GCA_964454305.1 uncultured Syntrophales bacterium
CAGCTTTTTGTACTTTTTCGGGAGTTTAGCGATCATTGGGTCAATTATATTGTTTTCATGGAGCATGATGACGCCGAGCCGCCAGCCGGTAACTCCGAAGTATTTGGAGTATGAATAAACTCCTATGGTGTTTTCGGGCATTTTCCCTAAAATGTCATGAAATTCATCGACGAACGGGGCGTAGACGGTATCAGTTAAGACTATCAGGTTTTTCCGGCTGGTTTTGATAATTTCCGCGAGACTGCTGACGCTTTCGGCCCGCATGCTCGCCGATCCCGGATTCATGGGGTTGACCATAAAGAGCGCTTTTATTTTTGTGTCCTTCAGTTTATCCATCTCGGAAGCCGGCACCTGCCAGCCCATATCCTCGTTGCCCTCCACATAAACAGGCACCAGTTGAAAATCATTGAGGAGCGGGATTTCGAGATAGGGTGAGAAAATGGGGGTTATAATGGCTATATGGTCGCCGGGCTTCAGGATAAAGTTTTCCTTCAATGATTTAAAGACGTAAATCATGGCCGCGGTGGCGCCCTCGGTGGCGAAAAGATCAAATTTACCTTTCGGCTGTCCATCATCGCTGAAATGGATCCGGGAGAGGTAGTCGAAAACGATCTTTTCCGTGTTGGTAAGCATTCTCGGGGGTGAAGGATAAAAGTCACCGAGGATGGCATCGGTCAGTTCGAAGACCAGTTCATCCGGCTCCAGCTTAAGTTCCTTTTCCGCGTAATCTATCGCTTTCTTGAGAAATTCCGCTGCCTTACCCCGGCACTTTTCGTCGAGGTACGTTTCTAATTTCTTTGCTATGCCCGCCTTCTCCGGCCGGAAACCGAGATTCGGCGTGGGGCCGTTTTTACCCGCAAGTTCGGTGGCGAAGCTGTTGAGATGTGAAAATGCTTCTCTCGCCGTCGTATTCAGAAAATTAGGGTTGCCGCGTCCCGCATTCAAGACACGGCATTCTTTGCCGGCTTTCAGCTCTTTCACACAGGCACTGGTAGCCTTATCTATGAGAAAATTCTTGAATTCAAAGGGGCTGAGCGCCTCATATGCCTTCCTTTCCTCCATGGACATCGGACGGATTTCCGCGTAAAGTGAAACCGGCTGGAGAACCAAAAGCCCCAGACAGACGGCAACAATCAGTTTTATGGATAATTTAAACCCTGTCTTAAACATGATTCCCTCCTCCTTATTATTTATCCTGGGTGGCACGACAAGCAAGTTTGTCACCCAAAATCATGTCCTGAAACTGAAACAATTAGATGCTGAAACAAGTGAGATCCTGAAACGAGTTCAGGATGACAAATGGTGCAGTTTATGACTTTTTACGAGTACATCAAGTTTGTCCGTGCACGCTTCATTTTATCGTTTGTCTACGGCGCTGCCGGGTCTTTGAGGCCGGCTTCGTTGAATCCTTTCTTTCTGAGGAAACAGGTGTCGCACTGCCCGCATGCCTTCCCCTCGGGTGTCGGGTCGTAGCAGCTGTGTGTCATGCTATAGTCTACACCGAGTTCAATTCCTCTTTGAATGATTTGGGCTTTGGTCATCCGGATGACAGGGGTCCTGATTCGAATAACGATTCTCCCCTCGACGGCCGCTTTTGTTGCAAGATTTGCCATCCGTTCAAAGGCCTCGACATATTCCGGGCGGCAATCGGGATAACCGCTGTAATCGACGGAATTGAACCCTGTGAAAATGTCCGATGCGCCGAGCACCTCTGCCCAGGCGAGCGCGTATGATAAAAATATCGTGTTCCTTGCAGGGACATAAGTCACGGGGATTTCCCGGTGCATTGCCTCTTCTTCCCTGTTTTTAGGAACATCTATATCATCGGTAAGCGCCGAGCCTCCTATTATACTCAGGTCAATATCAAGAATAAGGTGTTCTCTTGCCCCGAAAACCTTCGCTATCTTCCTTGCCGCGGCAAGCTCTACTGAGTGGCGCTGCCCATAGCGGAAACTCAGGCTGTAGATCTCGTAGCCCTCTGATTTTGCAATGGCCATAACTGTTGTGGAATCGAGTCCACCGCTTGAAAGAAGCACGGCTTTTTTCCTGGTCATACGATTATCTCCTGCTATACCCCTCTCTGTTCAGGACCCCATATAAATTTGTGAAGCTGTATGTGGAGTCTTACGTTCAGGTGATCCTCAAGAATCCACTGTGCCAGAGTCCTGGGGTGCATCCGGCCGAACACATTTGAAAAGTGGATTGTGTTTTTGACGGGAGAATTGAGATTGATGGTGTCGAGGATATTTTTCGCGTAGTCATAGTCCGCCCTGTCCCCGATGACAAACTTTATTTCATCTTTTTCTTTTAACCGTTTCAGATTCTCCGGATCGCTCTTCTTATCCTCGCCGCTCGAAGGGCATTTGATATCGATGATTCTTACACAGCGTCCGTCAATTCTGCTGATGTCCCGGCTGCCGTTGGTTTCCAGTAAAACTTCAAAACCTTCTTCGAGTAATCTGTGTATGAGGCTGGGGGTTTCTTCCTGTATCAGGGGCTCCCCGCCGGTAACTTCAACGAGGCTGCACCGGTGAGATGAGACCTTGCCGATGATCTCATCAAGCTCCATCTCCCCGCCTTCACTGTACGCATACTGGGTGTCACAGTAGGAGCACCTGAGGTTACAGCCGGTCAGCCTGACAAAAACACACGGCCGGCCGGCATAGGAAGATTCACCCTGGATACCGTAGAAAATTTCATTGACTTTGAGTGACAATTATTCCTCCCAGTAACAGGCTCCGGTATGCGGTGTTTCCGAGACCATCACTTTTGAAACCTTCACATTATCCGTATTGAGCTTTTTGCCTATCTCGTAATATAAAAATCTGGCAATGTTTTCGGATGTCGGATTAATTTCCCTGAACGCCGGAAATTCGTTCAGGTGAGAATGGTCAAGGCCTTCGAGCACATCCCCGACGGCCTGCTTGACCTCCCTGAAATCGATCCCTATCCCGATTTCATCCAGTTTCCTGCACCTGATAAACACCTCTACATTCCAGTTGTGGCCGTGTATTCCGGCACAATCACCCTGGTAGCCCCTGAGTGAGTGGGCGGCGGCAAATTGTATCCTTACGTTTATTTCAAACATTCCTGACATTGTTTCTCCTTTTTTCAGCCGGTCTTTGCCAGATCAAGTCTCCCTTCCCAGCGTTTCAGGAGTACTTCTTTCAGTAACTTGTGCTCCGGCTTTCCCAGAAAGGGATCTTTTTCAACAACTGAAAAGGCCTCTCTTCTTGCCTCGTTCAATATCCTTCCGTCCCTGAGTATATTCGCCACCCTGAAGTCGGGGAGCCCCGATTGCCGTGTCCCCATAAATTCGCCGGGCCCCCGTATGGCAAGGTCCTCTTCCGCTATCCTGAAGCCGTCGTTTGTCTCTTCCATAATACGGAGTCTTTTTCTTGCCGTATCTGACCTGGCGTAGCCGGAAAGCAGTATACAGTAGGAAGGAATGTCGCTACGCCCTACCCTGCCTCTCAGCTGGTGGAGCTGAGACAGGCCGAACCGCTCCGCGTGTTCGACAACCATAAGGGATGCCTGGGGAATATCTATGCCCACCTCTATGACAGTTGTGGCGACGAGGATGTCGAGCTTTCCCTTTGAAAAACCGGCCATTATTTCGTCCTTTTCGGCCCCTTTCATCCTCCCGTGTATCAGTCCTACCCGGTAGTTGGGGAATATCTCTTTTTGAAGGTGCTCCGCCATGCGGGTGGCATCCTTAAGATCGAGCGTTTCCGATTCTTCAACCAGAGGATAGACTATAAAGGTCTGGTTCCCCTTTTTCAGTTCCTTGTCTATTATATCATAGACTTTTTCACGGGAGTTTTCGTAGAATATCTTTGTGCGAATCGGTTTTTTGCCAGGCGGCATTTCGTCGATGACGGAGATATCGAGGTCACCGTAAACGGTCATTGCGAGGCTCCTCGGAATGGGGGTAGCCGTCATCACCAGGACATCGGGATTTATCCCCTTTCCGCGAAGTGTTGCCCTCTGAACCACACCGAAACGGTGCTGCTCATCTATGACAACAAATCCGAGCTTCTTAAACTCAACGCCTTCCTGAATCAGGGCATGGGTTCCTATGATAATATCCACATCGCCCGATTCGATCTTTTCACAGACATCTCTTCGTTCCGCCGTTTTTTTGCTCCCGGTAAGTATGGCGACTTCGAGGCCGAGGAGGCCGGCCCACTCTTTTATATTGGAATAGTGCTGTTCGGCTAATATCTCTGTGGGGGCCATAATAGCCGCCTGATAACCGTTTTCGCATGCGCAGATCATTGCCGCCATTGAAACGACGGTCTTTCCACAGCCGACATCGCCCTGGAGCAGTCTGTGCATTGGAAAAACACTTTTCATGTCTGCCTTTATTTCTTCTATTACCCTGTTCTGTGCATTGGTCAATTCGAACGGGAGTATCCGTAAGAATTTTTCATTGAGCGTTCCGTCCGTCTTGAAGGAGATACCTCTCTCAAGGACATATCCCTTTTTCTTGAGAGCCATTCCCAGCTCGAAAAAGAAAAATTCATCAAAGACGAGTCTCCTGTACGCCTCCGATTTCATGCTGTTGTATTGTTCTATATCCTGATCGGACTCCGGGAAGTGAATGTTCCTTATGGAGTGGTTGATATCGGCAAGGTGCTGTCTTTTACATATTTCCTTCGGGATCGGGCTCAGGATATAGTGGTAATAATTCTCTACCACCTCCATCATGATTTTTCTGATATATTTCTGGTGAAGCCCTTCAGTCTCCGAATAGATGGGAACGATTCTCTTGAAATGGAGAAAATTATCATCGTTGTCGTCCTTCCCGTTCAGGATTTCAAAGTCCGGGTGGATAATATCCTTGCCGAAGAGAAAGCTCCTTATCTCTCCTGTCAATATCACCCTTGCCCCTTTTTTTAATATCTTCCTCAGATATGCGTGATTCCCCTTAAACCATTTGGCCGTGAGCCTGCCGCTCCCGTCGTCAACGGTTACCTCGAACACCTTGTTTTTTCTGTAGTGCTGTATCTGCGCTTCTTTAACCTCTCCGATTACCATTTCGACGTTCCCGATTTGTGCTGAAGATATCATCTTCACTGAACGCCTGTCTTCGTATCTCCTCGGCAGAAAGTAGAGCATATCCTCAACGGTTTTTATGCCTTTTTTGCCCAGGAGGCGGGCAACTTTCGGCCCTATCCCTTTGATATACTGCACGGAAAGGGAAAGCTTTTCAAAGCTTTCATCCGGGTCTTCCTGAAAAGGCGATACCGGGTCGAGTTGCTCCACGGTATGGAACTGCGAGAGACCGGGAGAGAGAGTTTTCAGCTCTGTGACGAGGCTGAGCGCCCCTCTGACCCTTACCCTTTTTTCATCAATAGAAAGGGCATCAAATCCGGTAAATGCCTTTTGAAGTCCGGAGAGGATATTCGCATATGCCTTATTTGCGGGATCGTGTTGCGCTGATAACGGGCTTATGGCTTTCAACTTTTTGAGAAGACCTGTCATGGTTAACTCGAGATTTTTGATGAGTGACAGATTCTTATATGAATCCCTTGATGAAAAGATTAAGGGAGCCTCAATTTTCTCTATTATTTCTTTGAGATTTTCCATCCGGAACTCCAATAAATAGAGTGATTTCAAATAGAAAGCACAACACAGTGTTAACAGATATTTCCGGGCATAGCAAGGAAAGATTTGACTTCCGGGATGAATTACGTTAAAGAAATCAAATTCATGCTATATTAAAATAAAGGTATTTATAAAACCTGTAGACGTAAAAACTCTATCAGGGATCATAAATGGTGGCGATACGATGTCAGAAAAAGTTTCATACAAGAATGCGGGCGTAGATATTAATAAGGCCAATCTATTTATCAAAAAGATACAACCCCTTATAAAGGGGACGTCACGAAAGGAAGTGATGGGTGGTATAGGTAATTTCGGGGGATTGTTCCACCTTGATATGGCGAAATTTAACGATCCTATCCTCGTCTCTTCCACCGACGGAGTCGGCACAAAACTGAAGATTGCACAGATGATGGACAAGCATGATACGATCGGTATAGATCTTGTTGCTATGTCCGTCAACGATATCCTCGTCCAGGGAGCTGAACCACTCTTCTTTCTCGATTATATTGCTGCAGGAAAGATTAATGTTAAAAAAAGCGTAAAGATCGTGGAGGGTATAGCAAAGGGGTGCGTTGAGGCAGGCTGCGCCCTCATCGGTGGTGAAACCGCTGAAATGCCTGAATTTTATAGGAACGAAGACTATGACCTTGCCGGCTTTTGTGTGGGTGTTGTCAATGCCGGTAAGTTGATTGACGGTTCAGAAATCAGCGTTGGAGACAGGATAATAGGTATTGCCTCCAGCGGCATCCACAGCAACGGGTTCTCACTTGTCAGAAAGGTTTTATTTGAGCAGGAAAAGCTGAAAATAAAGGATAAGATTGAGGGGCTTGATCACTCAATCGGTACGGAACTGCTTCGGCCCACAAAAATCTATGTAAAACCTATATTAAACTTAATGAAAAACTTTAACATAAAGGGGATAACACATATTACAGGCGGCGGATTCATAGAGAACATTCCCAGAATCCTGCCTGATAGATGCCGGGCCGTTATACAGAGGGACAGCTGGGATACACCCCCTATTTTTAATATTATTCAGAGAATGGGAAACATAGACAAAAAGGAAATGTTAAGAGTATTTAACATGGGCATAGGAATGATGATTGTTGTATCCGAAAAGGATTTGAATGATGTTCTGGAAAGACTTGAAGGACTTGGCGAACGCGCTTATGCTATAGGTGTAATTGACAATAGAAACAATAAACAAAAACACGTATCATTTGTATAAGCATGTATCATATTTTAATTCTTTATTGTAACCGTTAGAGCATGGAGGTTCAGCAATAAATGAAGAGGAAAGTAAACATAGGCGTTCTGGTATCGGGCAGCGGTACCAACCTTCAATCTATTATAGACAACAGTGAAAAGGGTCTTCTCGATGCGGACATTAAGGTGGTTATAAGCAATAATCCGGATGCTTACGCCCTGGAAAGGTCAAAAAAACACCATATTCCAACAGTGGTTATCGAACAAAAAAATTTTAAAAGCAGAGAAGATTTTGACCGGAAAATGATTGAGGTGCTCAAATCATATTCCATAGAACTCGTTGTAATGGCAGGGTTTATGAGGGTGCTTTCCTCCGTATTTTTAGAGGCATTTCCGATGAAAGTCATAAATATCCATCCTGCTATCCTTCCTTCCTTTCAGGGCCTTCACGGTCAGCAGAAGGCTTTCGACTACGGAGTAAAATTTTCGGGATGTTCGGTTCATTTTGCCGATGATGGAGTGGATACCGGACCCATTATTATACAGGCCGTAGTTCCCGTATATGACGATGATACCGAGGAAAGCCTTTCTCAAAGGATATTGAAGGAAGAGCACAAGATATTTTCACAGGCGATACAATTCTATGCCGAAGGGAAGCTTGAAATTGTAGGCCGAAAAGTCCGGGTGAAAGACCACAAACAGATCGGTGATTCACCTCTACATAACCCACCTCTGACAATGTTTTAACAATGATAATCGTTAGCGCCTGTCTCTTAGGGGTAAAATGCAGATATGATGGTAGAAGTAGCCCCGATGAGATATTGCAATCAATGGCATCCGAGGTTGCAGTTATTCCCCTGTGTCCCGAGCAGCTTGGAGGATTGTCCACGCCCCGTGTTCCCGCCCGGATAGTTGATGGAAATGGTGAGGATGTCCTCAATGGGCGTGCAAAAGTGATTGATGCAAACGGTAAAGATGTTACCGAACAGTTTTTAAAGGGGGCAGAGGAAGTAAGGGAAATTGCAAGATTGATGAAGGTCAGTACCGCGATAATGAAGGAGAAGAGCCCCTCATGCGGTGTCCGCTTTATACGCAAAAGTGGCGTTACTAAAGAAGGAATGGGGTTAACATCCGCGCTTCTTATGCGTGAAGGGATTCACGTTATATCATCTGATGAGATAAGTGAAACAACAGTTCGCAGGATTCAGTTGTCAGGAACCAGGGAAAACCGGTGAAATCCATTGGAAAGAATGAACCTGATACCTGTGAACCATTACTGAGTGAAAATATGTACGATACTGTAGTTATAGGAAGTGATTTAAGCTCCCTGGTAGCGGCACTGCTTTCTTCACGTTACGGAAAAAAAACTATCCTTTTATCTGAAGGGAATGTCCCGTATTTTTATTCAGATTCAGATTACACTTTTAATATTGACCCCTTACCCTGGAGCGGCTTTGGTCCAAAGCAGGTATTCCTTCAATTACTTTCTGAACTGGATATACAATTTATTGACAAACTTAACGTTCTCCGGTTGAATCCGGCTCTTCAGGTAATACTTCCGGAGCAGAGAATTGACCTGTATAGTGAAAAAGAATCCTTTTTCGGTGAGATGGAAAGGGAATTTTCAGGTGAGGTAAAAAATATCAGAAGCCTTTTTACTGTTGTTTCCAAAAACAGTGATTTAATAGACAGGCTTCTCAGAAAGAATCCTCACATACGCCCAAAAACGGTTAAGGAATTTTTTAAATTTCTTGGAAATATTCCAATATTAATCAGTAACAGGCTGTTCTTTTCGAGGAATTTCAAGAAAATTGAGGACACTCCGTCTTTAAAAAGCTTTTTTGAATCACAACTTTTACTTCTCTCCAATCTATATGCAGACAACATAAAACCTCTTTCGGCCGCATATATTCTTTCCCTGCCATTTGACGGATTATTCTATCATCCCGGCGGTAAACACATTTTAATAAATGCGCTTAGAGAAAAATTTATTTCCTATGGTGGTGATTTCGTAGAACCTGCTTCCATTATTAGACTGAATGTGAAAGGTGAAATCGAGGTTGATATCGATACGGGGGATAAATTGTCCAGTATTAATGGGAAAAATCTTATCGTCAGTACAAAATGGGAAAAACTCAAATCAATGCTTCTTAATGACAAAAAGCTTTTAAGGCTGGCAAGGAAGCTTCAGTCGGTTAAGCCTGTTTATCATCCATTTACGTTACATATGGGGGTTTTGGATAAAGGAATTCCGGAAAAGATGGCAGAATATGTAATCATTGTCGGAGATGGAAAAAGGCCGGTAATGGATGGCAATCTTGTATTCCTGGAGGTTAGTTCGCCCGGAGACACAGGACATGCCCCTGATGGAAAGAGGGTGATCAGCGCCACCGTTTTTTTAAAGGAGTCTCCATTGAGTTTGAATAATGATGAATTGAAAGAGGTTTCTAAAGGTATTCTGGAAAATCTTGAAGGGTTTCTACCCTTTCTGAGAGAAAACATTGATTTTATAAATGTCGAAAAATCAATAGAGATATCAAGAAAATATCAGGAAGTCGTCAATCAGAAGTATAAGGTAAAGGGGAACCCGCTCCTCGGCATTTCTATTCTGCCAAGCAGGACTCCCGTTAAAAATGTATTCATTACCGGAGGGATGTTACTGGCAGGACTCGGATTTGAGGGTGAAATTCTCTCAGGAATGAATGCCGCATCCCATGTAGTTGGAGGAACTCTGAAATGAGCAAAAATAAATACGATTTTGAAATCCACAACCTTGGAGAGAAAAGTGTCCCCTCCCCTATTTCTGTCAGTAATTTTACGTCGGATGATGAACGTATTATATTTGACATTAATCTTAGTAACTATAATGA
This sequence comes from uncultured Syntrophales bacterium, assembly GCA_964454305.1. Classification (GTDB taxonomy): domain Bacteria; phylum Desulfobacterota; class Syntrophia; order Syntrophales; family JADFWA01; genus JAUSPI01. The sequence goes on from CAYVXX010000012.1 coordinate 9,687, forward strand.
GGACATAAAAACCGGCAATCCACCCACTTCCCTCGAGGTGGCCGGTCCGAGAGAGATGCTCTATTTCGACCCGTCAAAGGTGAAGGCGGGAATTGTAACCTGCGGTGGGCTATGTCCCGGAATAAATGACGTCATCAGAGCATTGGTCATGGAACTCTATTACAGGTACGGTGTCTGTAACATAGCGGGAATAAAGTACGGCTTTCAGGGTCTGATTCCCGGGTTTGGACATGATGTTATGGAACTTAACCCGGAAGCTGTTAAGGATATACACTCGGAAGGAGGAAGTATCCTCGCTTCGTCACGCGGAGGACAGAATATCGGTAAGATAGTTGATGCACTGGTGCGCATGAATATCAGTCTTTTTTTCTGCATTGGCGGCGATGGAACAATGAAAGCAGCCGAATTAATAACAGAGGAGCTAACAAAGAGAAATCTGAAAATAGTTGTGATCTGTATCCCCAAAACCATCGATAACGATCTGCCGTTTATAAGTAAAAGCTTTGGGTTTGATACGGCAATCTCGGAAGCGGTCAAGGCCGTCCAGTGTGCCCATGTTGAAGCAAAAGGCGCACCTATGGGAATCGGTATGGTTAAACTTATGGGGAGATATTCGGGTCATATCGCTACGCTTACTGCTCTGGCACAGGGTGATGTAAACTTTGTCCTGATTCCCGAGGTTGACTTTGATTTGGAAGGCGAAAGGGGGTTTTTTAAGGTACTTGAAAGGCGCCTGATACGGAGAGGTCACGTAGTAATACTTGTTGCCGAGGGGGCCGGTCAGGATTTATTTTGCAGGGAGGATAATGCTGTTGAAACTGATGCATCCGGCAATGTCAGACTCAATGATATTGGTCTCTTCTTAAAGGAAAAAATAGAAGGTTATTTCAGGAAAACCGGTGTCGATATCAATTTAAAGTACATGGATCCCAGCTACATGATTCGCAGCGTTCCTGCTAATGCAAGCGACAGCCACTACTGTGGAGTTTTGGCACGATATGCCGTACATGCAGGCATGGCGGGAAAAACAGGAATGCTGGTAGGTCAATGGAACGGTTCACTTATTCACCTTCCACTGAAGACAGTAACATCGGAGCGGAAGCTGATCGATCCGAAAGGCGGTCACTGGATGCAGGTTCTTGAATCGACAGGTCAGCCCCCTTCAATGAAAAATAACTAAAAAAAGGCTTGCAAAAAGTGTATTAATGATTTAGGAAGCAACTTCTTGATTTTATGGAGGGCTTTGCAGAACTCACTTTTCAAGGCTCTCTTCTGGAGGAACATTTATTATGTCTCGAGTTTGTGAAATATGTGGAAAAGGACCTATGGTTGGCAATAACGTAAGTCATGCCAAGAATAGAACAAAGAAAATATGGTATCCAAATCTTCAAAAGATGCGCGTCATAAATGATAAAACCGGGGTAGTAAAAAAGATGAAAGTATGTACAAGATGCCTTCGTTCCGGTTCTGTTACAAAGGCGCTATAGCAGATATCTAAACTCGGAATCACTAATTGCAGTTAGAGTTGTATCTAAAAAGTCTTCGTAATCAACAACTAAATCCATTCCTTGATTAAATAAATTTCTTATGCCGTTTCGGGTTTTACCATCATCGGAACCATAACAGTAATTATCAATAAACAGGGATATCCTTCCATCGAGACTCATCAAGCTATCTATCTTTGACTTTTTGTAAACGGCAACTGCCCTTTTAATTGCTTCTTTTGTAATTTCTGCTTCGATTCCAAAAATCCAACTGAGAGTTTTGACAAACTCGCTCAGCTTGTTTTCAACAGTGTAAGTTAGCGCCCCGGAAAACAGCCTTGCGAGAGCGGGTTCTCTCTTGTAAAGGGCCAGGTCAAAGCACATCTCAATTATCATATGGGAAAGATAAGCAGTTTCACTGAAGCTTATCTCGTTTCCGATTTCTCTGTAAAAATCGGTAATAGGCCGGATTAAAGGCTTTCCTTTTATATAGGCGTATCCATTGGCATTTGGATTGAATTCCGTAATGGCCTCTCTGCTGATTTTCCCATGATGCGCAATATCGTCTACAAGTAAGTGAAACTGAACAAAAGCGGCCCTGTTATACTGTTGCGGCAGTTTTGATAATCTTGGTATGCTGTGAGTCATTCCCGGTGTTATGGATTCGTGAACCGGAAGGAGGTCCGGAGACACATTATAGGCAAAAATGTCGTGATCATCCCTTTTTATATGGTTTGCTCCTATAAATTCCCTCAGTATCCATGTATGGGTGAACATTAACATTTAAATAAGAGTGCCTAAAATTTAAAGTGAACTAAAGTGCCTAAAGTTAAATGATCAAAATCCCTGACTTGAGGAATAGAAGCATTCGTTACTCTTCTTTTTCAGGTCTTGGGTGAATGATCACCTTTTTGAGATCTGAAAGTTTTATCTGAAAGGTCCCGTATTTTGTCCTTCCATAAGCCATGGTGTCCTTTTTCAAGACAAAACTGACAGTACTCCCGTCTTTCAGTCTTGCATCTCCCGTCAGTTCACCATTTTTAAGATAAAAAACGACGCTCTTTATTTTATCGAATGATACGGTATAAAGTCCTTTACCATGCGTTCCTTCGAGAATTGTCTCTCCCTCTATACTCACTTCCGTACATTGGGCAGTAACGTCCATCTGATCAATAAACGTTGCCGTGAACTTTTTTTCGGGCTCAGGTATTTTTCCGGGAGGCCTCCCGAACAGGGAACCCATTCCCATCAGAAGGGGCAAGAAAATCAGTAGAACGATAAATTTATATAGTTGCCTCATTGAGAGCTCCTTTCTTCAGTAAAATCCACTTCTTTGCTGATACTGTCAAGGATTTTGTCAACGTCTGAAACAGAATCAGGCATTATGGAAAGTTTGATGATTGCCACTTTTTCATCGACGGTTGTTACCGCCGCCACTCCTTCATAACTTTCAATGAGAAACTGCACGTATGATATGTCTTTCCGGTTTAACTTCAGAAATTTTTTGAAAGGGCGATTTGTTTTTTCCATTCTTGCTATTTTTATCCGTTTTTCTAACTAAGTATCTTAGACGAGTAGCATTAAACCCGCTAAATATCAAGAAATAATTCTCTTCTTGACAGAAAGTCCTGCCCTGATAATATACAAACCTGTCATTAACGTTTACTTCGATAACAAAAACATCAGTACCACTCAATAGAACTGATAACGAGAGAAAATGAACGCACCAACACTGCCCACCACCCACTGGAGATTGCCGGAATCAAATCCGGAAATAGAGCGTCTCTTAGTCAGGGAGCTTGGCATAAATCCTCTTATATCAAGAATATTGATAAAACGTAACATCTCAACCGTAGATGAAGTAAAAAAGTATCTGTCACCTTCCCTGCATGATCTTCACAACCCATTCTACATGAAGGACATGCAAGAAGGCGTTGATAGACTGATAAAAGCTATTTATAACCGTGAGAAGGTACTAATCTACGGTGATTATGATGCAGATGGTATTACCTCCGTGGCTCTCCTTGTGAAATTTTTAAGGAAAATTCATGATGATATAACATATTACATTCCTGATAGAATTGGCGAAGGGTATAGTCTAAACAGAAATGCAATAGATAAGATAAAAAGTGATAATGTGAATCTGATAATCACTGTAGACTGCGGCATATCCGACTATGATGAGATATCCTATGCCGGTTCGTTAGGCATGGATGTTATTATTTTAGACCATCACGCGGTTCCCGATAAAATTCCGGAGGCAGCAGCCGTGATCAATCCGACCCGCAGTGACTGTCGTTTTCCCTTTAAAGATCTTGCAGGTGTTGGTGTTGCCTTCAATTTTCTTATAGCCCTTAGGGGAAGATTGCGTGAAGATAATTTTTGGAAGAACGGGGAATATCCAAACTTGAAAGAATATCTGGATATTGTTGCCCTAGGAACGATTGGAGACCTCTCTCCCCTGATAGATGAAAACAGGATATTTGCCAGGATCGGGCTTGAACTGATTACTGAGGGTAAAAGAGTTGGTCTGAATGCCCTGAAGGCAGTGTCCGGTATGGAATATAGTGCTATTGATTCTAACGGGGCAGCATTTTCTCTCATACCGAGGATAAATGCAGCGGGGCGTATCGGTTCTCCGGAGGATGCCGTGCAGCTTCTGTTGACGGATGATGTAAACGAGGCGATGAAGATTGCGGGGCATCTCGATGCCTGTAATCGGGAACGGCAGAGGATAGAAAAAGTAGTCCTATCCGAAATTATCGACATAATAGATACATCCATGGATCTCCAGAAAACAAGTTCCTTTGTCTTTGCCTCCGGCAAATGGCATCCGGGTGTCATCGGTATTGTCGCATCGAGACTTGTTGACAGATATTGCAAGCCTGCTATGTTGATCAGCCTCAAAAACGGCATCGGGAAGGGTTCAGGAAGGAGTATCGCCGGATTTGATATGTATCAGGGGCTGAAAAGGTGTGATTCCTTGTTGGTCTCTTATGGGGGGCATAGGTATGCCGCCGGAATTGTGATAAAAGAGGATGCAATAGAAGAATTTAATAATTGTTTTGATGAGATAATTCGGGAGGACCTGGCGGTTTCGGATCTTGCTCCCCAAACAGCTATTGATGCACAATGCAGCCTGAGTGAAATTGACCATCAGATGGTTTCACAGCTTGATTTGCTTGCCCCTTTTGGAAGCATGAACCCGGAGCCGGTACTTTGTGTTAGAAACGTAAATGTAGTATCCCCGACGATTGTGGGCAACAATCATCTCAAGATGCGAATAAGCGGAGACGGGACATCATGCAATTCCATATGGTTTAATAAAGGTCATTTTATTGACGTTCTTTCAGGACCGTTTGATATAGCCTTTACGCCTCAGATAAATTACTGGAACGGGACGCATAGCGTTCAGCTCAAGATGAAAGACATGGCCTTTGCATGAGCAATACAGTTTTACCCTCTCTTTATGACAAGAACAGGCTTTTTCGCTTTTCTGATCACCATCTCCGAGACCGAACCAAGAAGAATTTCCTTAATATTACTTATTCCATGAGACCCCATGACGATAACCGAAACATTCTCCTCGTTCTCTACCCTCAGTATTTCATTGAATGGAAATCCCGTTTCAATTCTTGTCTTAACCTGAAATCCTATCTCCTTCAGTTCCTTTTCTATGCGAGCTATTTTTTTTCTCGCTTCGCCTTCTACTTCATTTTCAACTTCCCGGAAATCTCGGATAGAGCTGTATTGAGCAATCACATTGAGACTGTCTTTTTTAATGACATGGAGAATGACGACCTCTTTTGTGCCGGCGTCTTTTAGCTGTTTTACACAGGCCAAAGCTTTTTCTGCTACATCTGAAAAATCTGTTGGTAATAAAATCTTTTCAAACATTTTATTGCTCCTTAAAAACATGAACTGAACAGCGTTCGCTAACCCCGCTGCTTGCGGCGGGGTCAGCGAACGAATAAAAAATAAAACTTTTCCTTAACAGTCGGAGCTCCCCCGCAAATTGTTGCGGGGAGCTTCAATTATGTATTTTATGGCCGGTCTTATTGTTCACTGTAAGTCATTTTTGGTCAAGAAAAACTTTACCTGAAGGCCTCATCACGAGGGCGGGAAGATTCATAAGATTAATGAAATAGGTTGCTTTTTTGAGTGAGGTAGTGGCAGAATGCTGAGAATTTGCAGTGGGTAAGAACACCGTTTGATAAATGCGAAAAAGCGTGATCGGAGGGTTAAAACTTCATGGGAACGACGGGTGAGACAACGAATAATCGCAGGAGAAAGATCACTGTCTTTTTCTTATTTTCTATTATTGCGATTGCGGGAATCATTGTAACTTATCTTTATATAGATTACAAGAAAACCCATATAACAACAGATGACGCCTTTGTCACGGGCAGGGTACATGTCGTCGCATCAAAAATACACGGTACGGTAAAGGCTGCATATGTCCTTGACAATCAGTTTGTAAAGAGTGGCAAACTCCTCGTGGAGATCGATGACAGCGACTACGAGGTGGGGGTCAAACAGGCTGAATACGCCTTGAATGCCGAGAAGGCAACGCTCGCAGAACTATCAACTAAGATAGAAGTGGCGGAAAAACAGCTTTCAGAATTATTTTTCAAGATAAATGCTGCCAGGGCAAATTTAAAACTCCGAACGGCGGAACTCAACCAGGCAAAAACGGATTTGACCCGGGCCCGGAGGCTCTTCAAAAAAGAGATTATGCCGGAGGAACAGTACGAGAAAATAATGACCGGCAATGACGTGGCCGAAGCACGCCTCAAGGTGGCAAAAGGCCAGCTTAGACAGACAGAGGCATCCCTTCAAACCCATAAGTCCGTTATTAATCAGGTAAAAGCATCGTTCCAATCGCGGCAATCCCTGGTCAAGGAAAAAGAGGCGGTGTACAGGGGGGCAAGTTTAAAGAAGAGTTACACGAAGATTTATGCGCCGTCTGACGGCTACGTTACGAAAAAATCTGTCGAGGTCGGTAATCAAATTCAACCCGGACAACCACTGATGGCGGTTGTTCCCCTTGATGATGTATGGGTGACAGCAAACTATAAAGAAACTCAACTCAAAAATGTGAAACCGGGACAAAAGGTGAAGATAAAAGTGGATACCTATCCCGACAAAGTATTTGATGGAACCGTACAGAGTATAATGGCGGGTACGGGTGCCGTATTTTCCCTGTTTCCGACTGAGAATGCCACGGGAAACTATGTAAAGATTGTGCAGCGGATACCGGTTAAGATTATTCTTGATAAGGGGACAGCCCGCGACCACGTCTTCCGGATTGGTATGTCTGTTGAACCTACAATCATCGTGAAAGAATAACCGGGTAAAGATGCCTACAAAGGTAAACAAGTGGATCATCGCCATAACCGTGATGCTCCCCACAATGATTGTTATTCTTGATACTTCTGTTGTCAATGTCTCCCTCGATCACATACGCGGCAGCCTTTCTGCCACTATTGATGAAGCAACCTGGTCAATTACATCGTATCTGGCAGCCAACGCGATCATTATCCCAATGACCGGCTGGCTCAGCAGGTTCTTCGGGAGAAAGCGATATCTTGTTTTTTCAGTCGCCTTATTTACCCTCAGTTCACTCTTCTGCGGTTTTTCCTGGAATATACAGAGCCTTGTATTCTTCAGGATTCTTCAGGGCCTCGCCGGTGGTTCCCTGCAGCCCATAGCTCAATCCATATTACTGGAGACCTTTCCCCCTTATCAGCATGGTACGGCCATGGCAATTTACGGTGTGGGCGTCATGTTTGGTCCCATTATCGGGCCCGTCCTGGGAGGATGGGTTACCGACACCTGGACATGGAGATGGATTTTTTATATCAATATTCCGTTCGGTATCATCTCAATTTTGATGTCCCTCTACTTCATTTATGATCCTGATTACATGAAGAGTAAAAGGCTGAAGATCGATTACTGGGGACTTGTATTTCTTGCTGTCGGGGTCGGCTGCCTCCAGATGATTCTGGACAGGGGACGCAGAGTTGACTGGTTTTCATCAGAATTTATTATCTGGCTGAGTGTTCTTTCAGCCATATCACTGATCCTCTTTATCATTGTGGAGTTATTTTCGGAGCATCCGATCGTCAATCTGAGGACATTTAAAAATTATTCCTTCACTATGGGAAACGTGGTCATGTTTTTTATCATGTGTAATCTTTTGGCCAGTATTGTCCTTCTGCCGATCTACCTACAGACTCTGATGGGCTATACGGCGACTTTAGCCGGTATTGTATTGGCGCCCGGTGGAATTGCGGCCCTCGTAGCGATGGGGATCGTCGGAATAGTTGTTTCGAGGATGAATCCGAAGTTTATAGTCGCCTTTGGTGTTATAGTAACGGCCTATGCGAACTATCAGATGTCAATATTCACCCGCACGGCTGACTTTTATTCTATTTTGATGCCGAGGATCTTTATGGGTGTTGGTCTGGGATGCATGATCATCCCCCTCTTCTCGCTCACCCTATCCCATATAAAAAAAGAGGATATGGGCAATGCCACGGCCATCTTTAATTTCATGAGAAATCTCGGCGGGAGCTTCGGCGTGGCAATTGCCACTACGATTCTGACAAGGAGAGCACAGTTTCATCAGGCTCGACTTGTGGATCATCTGACACCGTTCGACATGAACTATATCCTGGGTTCACAACAAACGGCAGAGATTCTACAAAACAGGGGACTGGAGCCGATGCTTGCCCATAAAGGGGGGCTCGCGGTCATCTATCAAACCCTTTTAAAGGAGGCGAGCATGATGTCATTCAATGACGTATTCTTTCTTCTGGCTGTCATGATCGTTCTGACGCTTCCCCTGATCTTCCTTATAAAACATATAAAGTACAGCGCATCGGACAAAAATTAAAAATATAATTTAACATAAACAAATTGGTAAACATAAAACTATTACGAAGAGGTAGCAAATATCACTAAAAAGCATAACCTGAAAAAATGTCTATTTGTTATATTTTTCCTTGACAATTTGGAAACAGACCAATACAATCGCCTACAATGCGGATAGGTGTTATTTTATAGGAAAGTCATTGTAAGAACTATCCGCAAGGTAGATAAATAACTGAAAGGAGGTGATTATTTAAGTAAGAAGATTTATATAAGGAGGGATTGTCCGTGATATGGTGCACTTCGTTTGTGTCTAATGCGTATCATGAGACCATCATAATGGAGAGCGAACCCTTGCAGTATAGGGGGTAGCTTATTTCGCATTTTTTAATCATTTTTACAAGTATTTAGGAGGGAAAAATGAAATTAGCAAATCCTGCAGTAGTTGGCTTGGCTGGCTTCGGTGGTACCACCTTATTGCTTCAGTTTCATAATCTTGGCATGTGTGGTGTCGGTGCTGTTCTATGGATGGGCCTGTTTTACGGCGGTTTGATGCAGTTGATTGCCGGATATCTGGAATATACCAGCAATAACAATTTTGGATTCTCTGCTTTCACTACGTATGGCGCCTTTTGGATGGTCTTGGCGGGTATTTTTATCGGCATGAAATACCAGATTTTTCCTTGCAACGGAACCGATATCGGCTGGTTTCTGGTTGTCTTCACTATTATAACTGCGGGCTACACGGTCGGTGCTCTAAGGACCAATAAAGTGCTCTTCTGGGTTTTCGTATTGCTTTTGGCTGGATTTATCTTCTTAGACATCAGCCATCTTATACCCGGGATGAAGGTCTTCACCAGAGTTGCCGGTTGGGATCTCATAGTTTGTGCCCTTGGTGCCTGGTATGTTATGTTCCATGTTATCTTCGCCCAGATGTTCGGCCGCGATGTGCTGCCGGTGGGTGCACCATATGTCGACGCTGCTCCTTAAGTAATCTTTTTTAACCACAAAAAAAAGGGGGTGCTCTTTCAGAGCACCCCTTTTTCATCTTGTATCAATTAAGAATTAAATTTCCCGTTCGATTAGCTAAACCACTCGCTTTTGAAATCCTCAAAAAACACAACTATTTAATCTGATTGCCGTTTCCTGAAGTGGTTGAATAATATATAGGCACCAAGGAGTACCAAAAGTGCCGGCAGAGCATATATTGCATATGTTGCATATTTATCCAGGTCAGTAATGTTGACGTTCTTTATCACAAGAAAGGCGATACCGACAAAACCTATCAACCATCCCCCTATATCCCTGACCTGTTGAACTAAAGTACATATGGAAATAACTATCAAAAAGATCGGCCAGCTCTTATCAAATCCGTAGTAGCCCATACTGTTCAGAAAAATCAGAATTCCCAATGCGATAAGAATTACTCCGCCTGTAAGTACTTTCATTTTCTCCTTTGTTCCCATCTTTTAGCTCCTTTCCTGCAATTATCAATCAATAGGGGGTGGTTTTTATCTCCGTCCTGTAAGTTCTTGCTTTTCACCTATCAGGGTCGAGAACAAGCTTCAGCCGCGCATCACACAAAAGCCCTGAAGGGCTATGCTGCATTAAAAAACTGGTTACTTTTCCATCAGTTTCAAAAATGGTCGAAAGAGGTCAATCGGCACTGGAAATATAGTGGTCGAATTATTTTCGGCGGCAATCTGATTCAGGGTCTGAAGATATCTAAGCTGCAGCGCTATCGGATGTTCGGCAATAACGGCAGCCGCATCTGCCAGTTTTTGTGCTGCCTGAAATTCACCCTCGGCATTAATGATCTTCGCCCGTCGTTCCCTTTCCGCCTCTGCCTGTTTGGCCATCGCCCGCTGCATTTCCTGAGGAAGATCGATATGTTTCACTTCTACCGTGGTTACCTTTATTCCCCAGGGATCGGTGCTTCGATCAAGGATTTCCTGCAGATTCGAATTTATCTTTTCCCTTTCCGATAAAATTTCGTCCAGCTCAACCTCTCCGCATACACTTCTCAGCGTCGTCTGTGCAAGCTGAGACGTTGCGTAGAGATAGTTCTCGACTTCCACGACGGCCTTATTAGAATCCATTACCCTGAAATATATAACGGCATTCACCTTTATAGAAACATTGTCACGAGTAATAACATCCTGTGGGGGAACGTCCATGGCCACTATCCTCAAATCCACCCTGACCATCTTATCAACTACCGGTATCAGAATAATAAGACCGGGGCCCTTCGTGGCAATAAGCCTCCCCAGACGAAAGATGACCCCTCTTTCGTACTCATTGAGTATTCTAATAGCCGATGCAAGAAATAATATTAACAGTACCACCAAGGCAGCAATTGTGTATATCGCCATTTTTCAATCCTCCTTTTTACTTATTATTTTTTCAATCTCTACCTTAAGCCCGCTTATTCCAACTACCTTTACTCGTTCATCTTTCTCTATTAATTCCTTGCTGAAGGCATTCCAGTATTCTCCCCTTATAAAGACCTTTCCATCTTCATGAACTGCGGTTATCGTGTTTCCTTCTGTACCAACCATTCCTTCCAGGCCTGTAACGGGCTTTCTAAGCTGTGCTTTAAGGGCAAGGGTAATTACCCCGATAAAAAACAGAGACGTAATAACAATCGTCGGAAGCATCACGCTAAGGGAAACTCTGAAAGCTGGAGCGGGTGATTCAAAAAGCATGACAGAGCCCAAAGTGAGAGAAATGATTCCGGCAACTGTGAGCATACCATGACTGACTATTTTTATCTCCGCAATAAAGAGTATTATACCAAAAATAATCAGCAGTATCCCGGCGTAATTTACGGGAAGGGTCTGCATGGCGAAAAAAGAGAGTATCAGTGATATTCCCCCGATAACGCCCGGAAGTATCGCACCAGGGTGGGCAAACTCAAAATAGAGCCCTGCCAGACCAATCATCAATAAAAGGTACGCAATATTGGGATTGGAAAGCGTTGTCAATATTTTCCCTCGTAGTCCCATTTCCTTTTGATTGATTATTGCGCCCTTTGTGTTCAGTATGACTTTCCCCGAAGCCACAGTTACCTCTTTCCCGTCTATCTTTTCCAGTAACTGGTTTATATCGATAACAACGAGGTCAATTACGTTTTTCTTGAGCGCTTCTTCGGCAGTAATCGATTTACTTTTTCTGATGGCCTGTTCAACCCATTTTACATCACGCCCTCTTTTTTTAGCGATACTCTTGGCGTAGGCAACGAAGTCATTCTCTACCTTTTTGATCATCGTTTCGTCCATCTTACCCGCGCCGAGGGCTACCGGATGAGCCGCCCCGATGTTAGTACCCGGAGCCATTGCGGCCACGTGGGCCGCTATGGTTATTATGACACCCGCGGAGGCTGCTCTCGCTCCTGACGGATAAACAAAGACGACAACAGGTACGGGAGAATTCAAAAGACCCTTCGTTATGTCTCTCATGGCAAGATCAAGTCCCCCGGGCGTATCGAGAAGAATTATCAGCCCGTCAGAACCTTCATTTGAAGATTGATTTATAGCTTTGACAACGTATTTAGCGACAGGGGGGGTAATCGCAGAATTTATGGTGATGACGTCAAAGACCGGTTTCTTGTCTTCTCCAAAAGAGATGGACGATCCCATGACGAAGAACAACGAAATAACGAAAATCAAGACGAGTATTCTGATTCCTCTGTTTAACATCTTATATCCCTTTAAAAATACCTAAAGTTAGTCACTCTTTTTTAATACCTTCATTATCATCTGGACATCTTCCCACACTTGTTTTTTTGCACGAGGGTTCCTCAAAAGGTAAGCCGGATGATAGGTAGGCATAAATTTTATTCCCCGGTAAGAATGAAATTTCCCTCTGAGCAATGAGATAGGAGCGTCTGTATTGAGCAGTGTCCGCACGGCAAATGTACCGAGGGCACAGATAACCTCAGGGTCAATTGCCCGGATCTGCTCTATCAAGAAGGATTCACATGCCTGTATTTCCTCCGGTCTGGGATTACGGTTTTCAGGAGGACGACATTTCAGAATGTTGCATATATAGACTTCTTCCCTTGTCAAACCCATGGCGCTTATGATCTTTGTTAAGAGTTGTCCGGCTCGCCCGACAAATGGTCTTCCCTGACGGTCTTCGTCCGCGCCGGGGGCCTCACCCACAAAAACAAGTTTCGCGTTCGGATTTCCCTCACCAAAAACAAGATTGTTTCTCGCTTGATGGAGAGAACATCTCTGACAATCTCCGAGGACCGCTCTTATCTCCTCAAGGGTTACGGATCGATCGAATGCTGACGCAGAAGGGTTTTCCCCTTTAAGATAGAGATGGGAGAGCCCTCCCGGGGAGTCTACTCCAGCAGTAATGTGATCCTTTAAACCTTTCACGAGGATTCTGAGCTCCTCTCTCATATCCTGTTTTGAATCTATATTAACTTTAGGCACTTTAGCTCACTTTAAACTTTAGGCACTTTCATTGCCTTAATCCTGTCCAAGATCCTGTCTGCCACCTCTATCTTCTCCAGAATGGGCAATTCTTCTACCTGCCCTTCCCTGTCGAGGATTTTTACTATGTTTGTGTCAGACTGGAATCCTGCACCGTCCCGGGTTACGTCATTTGCCACAATGAGATCCATATTTTTTTTCAGCATCTTATTGCGTGCATTTTCAATAAGATTCTCCGTTTCCACGGCAAATCCTACCAGGATACGATCCCCTTTCTTTTCAGCAACCTCTGAGATAATATCAGGATTTCTTTCAAGATGAAGGTTCAACAGTCCACTTTCCTTCTTTATTTTATCGTCCGAAATGGTGGCAGGCCGAAAGTCGGCCACAGCGGCTGCCTTTATGATAACCGTTGAATCTCCCATATTATCCATTACTGTATCTCTCATCTCTATGGCACTTGATACCTTAAAGAATTTTACCCCGAAAGGCTCCGGCAGAGATGAAGGGCCGCTGATTAATATGACTTCAGCCCCCCTTCTCCTCGCCGCTGTTGCCAGGGCATAACCCATTTTCCCGGAAGAGTAATTAGTGATATATCTTACCGGGTCAAAAGGCTCCTGCGTAGGACCTGCAGTAATCAGTATCTTCTCCCCTGTTAAATCACTTTCAGTCAGAATAGATTCAATCTCTTCAATAATCTCATCAAGTGGCGGAAGCCTTCCATATCCCTCTGATCCACAGGCGAGTTCACCGTATGCCGATTCGATGAAGAAATAATTGTTTGAGGCGAGCTTGCTCATGTTTTCCTTGACGATATTATTCGTGTACATATTTGAGTTCATGGCGGGACAGATAAGAACCGGGGCCTTTGTGGCCATAACGGTAGTTGAAAGCAGATCGTCTGCCAGACCGGATGCAATCTTTCCGATGATATTTGCGGTCGCGGGCACTATAACGAGTATATCCGCTTCCTCGGCGAGGGATATATGCCCGATTTCGTACTCCTCTATCAAGGAGAACATATCCGTATAGACGGGATTTCCGGAAAGAGTCTGCAAGGTAAGAGGCGTTATGAATTTGGTTGCGTTTGCAGTCATGATAACCTTTACTTCGGCGCCCCTCTTTATAAGCTCTCTCGTCAGCTCTGCCGATTTGTATGCGGCAATACCGCCGGTTATTCCGAGGACAATCTTTTTCCCTTTCAACATCACACATCTCCTTTATATAAGCCCCACCTACAATCACTCACCGCGGAGGTCGCAGAGATTTCCTATAAAAAAACAAAAATGTCTCTAACTTTAGCCACTTTAGCTCACTTTAAACTTTAGTCACTTTCATACAAAGTACCGTATCCCCGATATCCCAAAATATATACCGAAGAAGATGAGAACAACGGCACAGCTGCCAATAATTCCGCGGTATATTCTGTCGCTTATATACCTCTTCCCCCGTGAAACGAAGAGTGATATGGCACTGTACCACAAGAGATCGGCCAGTATGTGCCCTGTAAAAAAAACGGCCAGGCCGATAAAACCAAACTCCATCGAAACGATAACATAGCCGAGACCGATTGTTGCCCACCATATTATCCAGTATGGATTTGCCAGGCTGGTCAGGATACCCGTTATAACGGGCCCTCCCCAAGCGCTTTTCCCGGGGGTAAGATCGAGCTTCAATTGTTGTATCCCTTTCAGCATGTCGAAAGACATCCAGAAAAGAACAACCCCCCCTGCAATACCCGCAAACCCTAATACTTTAGGATTGTTAATAAAACCTGCAAACCCTAAAACCAGAAGCACGAGCAACGATATTTCAAGAATACCATGGCCGAGAACAATCATGGGACCGGCACGAAACCCTATCCGTGTGCTCTCGCTAATGGTTACGGTAAGGACCGGTCCGGGCATAATCGCACCCGACATGGCGATGATAAACGAAGATATAAATATAGCCGTTAGTTTCTCCAAATTTCAGCTTCTCGGTCTCACAATCCAGGCTCTACTCATCACTTGAAACGGTCTCCTTACAGTTCGAACAGATGTTGTCACCTTCGTAGTTGGCAAGTGACTCCATCCACCCAACAAGAGGCTTGCCACAGTTAGTACATCTTGGACGGCAAATAATTAGAATAATTGCAGGAGATCCGGCACCGAGCGCACTGAAAATCGTAAAGAGAGCAAAGTTACGACACTCGAACAGAAAAAAGAAAGCCAATACAATTAGTGGTAGAGTAATCACACATACCAACGTCCCTACGTTCCTCGACTTCATATATACATTCTCCTTTTTAAGACCCAACCCTGACCAGGAAAGAGAGTTCGGATACTTTTAAAATCTCTTATATCTACAGTAGAGATCTGGCAAACAGCACAATATTACATAAATAATTTCCACACGACTTATAAATTGAAACAAACCATTTTCAATGTCGTCATCTCCTCAATCGCAAACCTTGCTCCTTCTCTCCCAAGCCCACTTTCTTTATTTCCACCATACGGCATCTGATCCGCCCGATAAGTGGGGACATCGTTGATAATCACGCCGCCGACATTTATTCGTTTGATCGCCCGGAAGGCATGAGAGATGTTTTGAGTGAAAATGCCGGCCTGGAGGCCGTAGATCGAATCATCCAACATTTGCAGTGCCTGATCAAAATTGTTACACTTCACGAGAGAGACTACTGGTGCAAACATTTCCTTACAAACCACCTGCATATCCGGCGTTACATCGCCGAGCACCACGGGCTCCAACAGGCTGCCGTTGCGCTTTCCGCGCACGAGGACTTTTGCTCCATGAGTGATCGCTTCATCTATCCACTCTTCGGCTCGTTTGGCTTCATCTTCGGAGATCATGGGTCCTACATCGGTGTCCGGTTCCAGCGGATCGCCGATAACCAGGTTTTTTGTGCCTTTAACAAATTTATTAGTAAATTCTTCCGCAATATTTTCATGGAGGTAAATTCTCTGTACCGATATACAGACCTGGCCGCTAAAGGAAAAGCTGCCCATCAAACATCTGGAGACAGCCAGGTCAATATCGGCGGATTCATCTACAACTGTACCGGAATTGGAGCCAAGCTCAAGGGTCACCTTTTTTAACCCTGAAAGAGCTTTTATCCTCCGTCCAACAGGTGGACTGCCGGTGAACGTTATCTTGGCAATACGTTCGTCTTTTACAATCATTTCACCGATTGTTCTCCCGGGTCCATAAATAATGTTGAGCGCTGTCGGGGGCAGTCCTGCTTCCAGCAATACTTCACCGAGCAACTGGGATGCACCGGGCGTATTGGATGCGGGTTTTAACACTACGGTATTTCCCGCAGCGATTGCAGGCGCCACTTTGTGGATTACCAGGTTCAAAGGGAAATTGAATGGCGATATGGCCGCAACCACTCCAACCGGTTCCCTGACCCATACACCAAATCGACTTTCCGACCCGACAGAGGCATCCATAGGCACCGTTTCCCCATGGATACGTTTGGCCTCTTCCGCTGCAAAGATGCAGTTTTCCGCAGCCCTGGTTACTTCAATCGTTGCCCATTTTCGCGCTTTCCCCGCTTCTCTGATGATGGCAAGAATAAACTCTTCTTTCCTTTGTTCAATCAGTGCGGCAGTCTTTTCGAGAATTTTAGCCCGCTGGTGGGCGGGCATTGCGGCCATTATCTCGCGGGAGTCATTGGCCGATTGTATCGCGGCATTAACCTGGTCAGGATTTGCCACAGGCATTGCACCGATGACTTCATTGTTATAAGGGTTCCTGATTTCAAGGACATTTCGGCTTGACAGCCATTTTCCGTTGATGAGCATTTTATATTTGAATTTCATCATGGCCTCAGAGTTATTTTCAATTATTAAATTTCATTAAAGTGAGTTATAACTAATTTAGAGCTATTGAGCAATACTTTTCGAGTTCTTATATGGACAATTATATTGTGTTATGTTATGCGTCCGCTATTGTAGCTCAGTTCAATGTCAGAGAGGGAGGTAGAACTATGGAAATCAAAATGCCCATCAAGTTTCACGGTAATTACCGGGTCATCATTCGCCAGGGTGAGCGGGAGGAGCGGAAACGATGCCAAAAATTAGTTTTTAGGGAAATTACACCGGACGAAAAAGAACAGTATTATAAGAATTTAGACGAAAAAGATATCCCCACTCACCAGGTTCTCTTCTTTGAATTTGGTTGCCGCCGTATGATAGAAGCGAAACTCACGATAAACGAAGAAGAGAGGGCCGTTTTTCAAATAGAAGAGAAAGAGTACGAGTTTTCACCGGTAACAATTGACAATTAACCCTGTATCATTACTTGCCCTTGAAATCAGGTTTACGTTTTTCGAGGAATGCCCTGATACCTTCTTCATAATCGTGACTGTTATAAACTTCTCTTCTGAGCGACTGTATTCTTTCGAATGCATAGGGACTAATGGGGTGAGCTTCGGAAAGTATCCTGAACTGTTCTTTCATTACAGCAATCGATAGTGTGGATCGGCAGGCGATTTTTTGTGCCAGATCTAATGTAAAACTTTCGAGAGACTCTGTCGAAACCAGATGATTTAATATTCCGCATCGTTCCGCACGATGGGCATCAAGGGGCAATGCGGAGAAGAACATCTCTTTCGCAATGTTCATGCCTACCCTGTTTATAAAATGAAGGATACCCGAGGCATTATACGCTATTCCTATTTTGGCTGGTGTGATTGCAAAAGAGCAGGTGGGATCGCCGATTATCATATCGCAGGTGATGGCAAGGTCGCAGGCTCCACCCCAGACACTTCCCTGCACCATGGCGATAACAGGGCCGGGATATTTCTCAACTGTCCGTAATAGAACTTCAAGGGGGTTTTCATATCCTAAGGGTTCCCTGTGTGCCTTTGGGAGCTCAGAGATATCGTATCCGGCAGACCATACTTTCACCCCTTCCCGTGCCCGGATGATAACCACGGTGACCTTTGCAGTTTTGAAATCATCCAAAGCAGCGATTATCTCTCTTAACATCTGAGCATTCAGTGCATTGTGTTTTTCAGGATTGTTAAGAGTAATGAATCCTATATTTCCTTTTTTCTCTTTCATTATAAAAGATTCGGTAGTTACTCTCATTTTTGCACGCCCTTTCCGGTATAATGGGAAACTGTTCCACGCACCTATAAAGTAAAGCTCTATCTATGTCAACGTTTTACTCGTGGCATTTTTTCCCTATCTCACCGAGAGAACGCCCTCAGTTGAGAAATTAGTTCGTGACAATATTTCTTTTCTTATGTAGTCTTACAGGGTTTGATAAGACTGGTTTCAATGAATTTACTCCTACAGAAATGACAGGGAAAGATCATGAACGAAGGCATTGCAACATCAATCTTTGATCTCTTCGAGATCGGTCTCGGACCGTCGAGTTCGCACACTATCGCTCCTATGAAAGCTGGGCATGATTTCCTGAAAGAGGCAGCATCTCTTTCTGCTGAGGTGAAAAATAGAGCTGAAGACATCGAAATCAGCCTCTACGGATCTCTCAGCGCTACCGGCAAAGGTCATGGCACGGACCGGGCGGTATTAGCGGGGCTTATGGGAAAGCACCCCCATACCTGCAGATCCGATTTTCTCGACGGTCTTCTTGCGGATGTCCATACCCGACACAGGATTGATCTGGGGGGCCGTAAAGTAGTACTAACGGGAAAAAGTATTGTCTGGGAGGCCACAGGCCATGACTTCCCCTTCAACAACACCCTGATCATCCGGCTGCGGGGGCAGAAAGATGTTCTTTTTGAAAAGGAATATTATTCCGTCGGGGGCGGTTTTCTGCAATGGAAAGGGTGGAGCCCGACCGCCAGGGGCCTTCCCGTATATCCTTACAAAACGGCTGATGAGTTAAAAAAAATCATGGATTCACAGAATCTTCCCTTACATGAGCTGGTCATGGAAAACGAAACAGCCATTACAGGAATGAGCAGGCATCACATTCGAGAGAAAATCGTTCGTATCCTCCGAACCATGGAAGCTGCCGTTGACGGGGGGATTGAACAAGATGGTATTCTTCCCGGCCCCCTGGGTCTACACCGCAAAGCACCGGGTCTTTTCAGGCACGCAAAATACGAGCGGAAGATTTCCGATCGCTTTCTGATTTATTTGAGCGCCTATGCATTCGCTGCCGCAGAAGAAAACGCTGCAGGCCACCGGGTTGTGACCGCTCCAACATGCGGTGCGGCAGGAGTGATGGCAAGTCTTGTCTACACCATGAAGCATCACTTGCGCTTACCCCTCGACGATATTGTCCGCGGCTTTCTGGCTGCCTCCGTTGTAGGGTTTCTGGCAAAAAATAATGCCAGCGTGGCCGGCGCGGAAGTCGGTTGCCAGGGGGAAGTGGGGGTGGCATCGAGTATGGGAGCCGCTATGCTTGCCTATGCGCGTACCTCCCGGTTTGAAATTATGGAAAATGCCGCTGAAACGGCTCTTGAACACCACCTGGGCATGACCTGCGACCCCGTGGCAGGTTATGTGCAGATTCCCTGTATTGAGCGAAATGCAATGGGTGCAATCAAGGCGTACACGGCTGCCCTCATAGCCACTGCCGAAACGGCGGGATTTCATATGGTAGGTCTGGATAAAGCTATCATGGCTATGGCTGAAACTGGTCGTGATATGAATCAAAAATACCGTGAAACATCCCGGGGCGGACTGGCGCTGCTGGTACGGTGCTGAGGGATTTTTTCTTCCGGAGTTCCTCTTCTTTCAAGAATACGCTGACATGACGAATACAATATAGGGGGTTGAGCTGCTATGAAAGAGAAAATACCGACAGTATTGATAGTGACCGTCGCCTTTCTTATTACGGGAAACCTCATTGGGGCAGGTATTCTTGCTCTTCCCATCAATACCGGATTATCCGGTTTTATCCCATCGCTTGTGGGAATGACCATCATCGGAAGTGCCATGTTCTTTACGGCAATTGTCCTGGGAAATGAGGCCTCCAAGGAACGTAAAGCAACCTTCAATTATCCCAGCCTGTATCAGAAACATCTGGGAAATCTGGGGAAATGGATAGCTGTCCTGGCAAATCTGCTCATCCTGTATGGTCTTCTTACTGCCTATCTGACGGGAGGGGCGACGATCATAACAACCCTCTTCCATCTTCCTGTACCAGCCGTCGTAGTAATGGCGGTTTTTTTTCTTATTGTCACTGGTCTGACCGTGATGGACATCAGCATCGTTAGAAAATATAACACCTTAATCATGATGATACTTTTTCTTTCCTTTGCCATCATTGTGTTTCAGGGTGAGAAGTATGTCGTGGTGAGCCGCTTTGCCTATACGGACTGGGCATATTTACCGGCGGCTGCTCCGATTATTGTTACGGCCTTTCACTTTCATAATATCATCCCTACCATATGTCATGACCTGAAATGGAATAATGCTGCCATCTGGAAGGCCATGCTCCTGGGAATGACAATGGGGTTTGTAATGAATGCCATCTGGATACAGGTTGGCGTTGGTGCCCTGCCCCTGACCGGGGGCGCCGGTAGTCTTCTTGAGGCCTTTAAACAAAATCTTCCTGCGACCATACCGCTCTCCCGGATCATACAATCCCATTTATTCGCTACGGGATCGATGGTCTTTGCATTACTGGCCATTACCACTTCTTATATGGCCAACGGTATCGGGCTGATGGGGTTTGTTGATGATCTGACGGAAAACTTTTTCCACAAAAAGAGCAGAATCTTGACAATTATCCTGGCCTTTTTGCCGCCTCTTACGATTTCGGTGATTTATCCCAATATCTTTCTCAAAGCTATCGATATTGTCGGCGGAGTGGGTATCGTCATTCTTTTCGGTATCCTTCCCAGCATTATCGTTATCAGACAGTCGAAATCGTCACGGATGCGGTTGCTCGGGATGACCATGTTTACCCTCTTTGTCCTCTTGCTGGTCCTCGAGATCGGGCAGGAGTGCGGCCTGCTCCAGATACATCCCTCCGTGGAATACTGGGCACCCAACATAGCGGTCCATGGAGGCAATTGATCGATTTTTCAAGTCTTGGGAAAGCTGCTTACAGTTTAATAAGCTAGCACAAAACATTTTATGGTCACTTTTCCTTGACGCAAAAGGACATTCACCCTATACTTCCCCAGCAAAAAAGGAAATCCCCATCTAATTTGGCCAAAGGAGAGATATTCGATGAAAAATGCCAAACAATACCTGATTATTTTATCTGTAATACTTATATTGGGTGGATGCTGGTGGTTTTTCAGCACCTATTATGAGGGTGAAAAACCTGTGCTGAAGTTGAGTCAAACCATTGACACAATCGGCCAAAAAAAATTGGTTGACATTACTGCCACAGACAAAAAGAGAGGGCTTAGAAACATCGTTGTAATAATTTCCCAGAACGGGGAAAAGCACACTCTGTATTCTGAAGGTTTTCCCACAAAAGGGATAAAAGAAAAAACTTTTAATATAGAAATAGACCCTAAAACCCTGAAATTGCGCGAGGGAGAGGCCATGATTAACATATCGGCAGTTGACTATTCCCTTCGCAAGAACAGAACTACCCTCGATATCAAGGTAATCATTGACACAACCCCGCCTCGTGTATATCTGCTGAGTTCTGCTCACAATATCAACCCTGGCGGCTCATGTGTTGCGATTTATGGTGTGTCTGAAGAGGTTATCAAAAACGGCGTTAATGTCGGAGATGATTTTTTCCAGGGATATCCGATTAATATTGCAGGCAAACCTTATTATATGGCGTATTTTGCGTTTCCAATTGATGCAAAAAAGAGAAATACTGCGATAGGTGTCGTCGCTAAAGACAGAGCGGGAAATCAATCTCTAAAAATCCTTCCGTGCTATATAAGGAATAAAAAATTCCGTACAGACAAGATAACTCTCACAGAGAGCTTTATCAAGCAGAAGATGCCGGAATTCCAGCAGTCGAACAGTAATTTAAGTGAAATGACGCCATTGGAGACATTCCAGTACGTTAACGAACAAATGCGACATGATAATTTTAAAACAATTCAGTCAATCTGCAGTAAATCAGAAAATAAGCAACTCTGGCAGGGATCTTTTCTAAGAATGGAAAAAGCCGCCACAACGGCCCGGTTCGGTAACAAAAGAATCTATTATTATAAAGGTAAGGTAGCAGGGAAAAGTATTCATATGGGGATAGATCTTGCCTCCACAAAACATGCCGAGGTTGCTGCATCAAATAGCGGTATAGTAGTTTTCGCCGGGAACCTTGGTATTTATGGCGATACAATAATAATCGATCACGGCTTTAACCTGTTTAGCCTTTATGCCCATTTGGGGATAATAAAGGTCAAGGAAAATCAGAGGGTAACAAAAGGCGAATTGATAGGCAATACTGACACATCGGGTCTCGCTGGCGGAGATCATCTGCACTTCAGTATGCTGGTTGGAAATAAATTCGTAGATCCCCAGGAATGGTGGGACCCTCACTGGATAAAAGATAATGTGGAGAAAAAGCTGAGTTTAAAGTGATCTAAAGTGATCTAAAGTGTCTAAAGTGAGCTAAAGTTAAACTGACTAAAATCCTTAACTTCAATGGACTCGTAGAAAGTCTCTTTGACCTGTCATTTCGCTAATCTCGTCTTTTTATAAATACATCAACTTTAGGCACTTTAGTTCACTTTAAACTTTAGGCACTTTCTTTAACTTCTTTTAATATCCCTGTGTTTTATATTTGCAATATAATCCCTGTCTAAAAAATGTTTTCCCAGCTGATTCACCATTACAACAGACCTATGTTTTCCTCCGGTGCATCCAAGAGCGATATTGATATTTGCTTTCCCTTCCTTTTTATAGAGAGGCATTAGATATGCCATTAATTTAAATAACTTTTGGAGAAACATCTTGCTTTCTTTACATTCCATAACATAATCTTGAACTTTCTTACTGTTACCATCGAAACCCTTCAAGCCCTCCAGAAAATAAGGATTGGGAAGAAATCTGACATCTAAAACAATATCTGCGTCGAGAGGCAGGCCATAGTGATATCCGAATGAGGTCAGATTAATTACCGGCCTTTTAATGGTAGAAGGAGAAAGATAACATCTCTGAATGGCGTCTTTTAGCTGATGGACATTATATGAGGATGTTTCAATAACCTTGTCTGCCATATCTTTTAGTGATGATAATTTATTCCTCTCCAGGATTATACCATCGATGACAGAACCCTTTTCAGAAAGAGGATGCGCCCTCCTTGTTTCGCTGAATCTCCGTAAAAGGGCATCATCGCTTGCATCAAGAAACAATATCTCGATTTTGTATTGTTTCTCTCTCAACTGGCGGAATATTTCCGTATATTTTTCCAGGAAAGATTTTTGCCTTAAATCCATGACCAGCGCAATTTCTGATATTTCATCCGAAGAGGTGGTCTGTATCTCAAGAAACTTGGGAAGGAGGACAACCGGCAGATTATCCACACAGAAAAACCCGATATCTTCCAGTGTTCGAAGTGCTGTACTCTTACCTGAACCAGAAAGCCCGGTTATTATTACAACACGTAAGTTATTCATGATCTTTCTAACAAGCTTTGTCTTTTTCTATGATTATCCTGTATAAACTTTCTACCGATGTTGCCTTTATGAGGTCTGTTTTGAAGGAATCATCTTTGAGCATGCGCGATATTCTTGCCAGTGCCTTAAGGTGCTGACCGGCTGAATTTTCCGGTGCCATCAATAAGAAGAAAATGTGAACAGGCTTACCATCCATAGAATCGAAATCTATTCCATCCTTACTTCTTCCAAAAGAAACTATGAGATTTTCAAGACCGGCAAGTTTTCCGTGAGGTATTGCTATTCCACCGCCTATACCGGTACTTCCCAGTTTTTCCCTTTCGAGTAATACCTCAACCATATTATCGTAATCAACTCTAATATTAGCATGTGAAAACATTTCCGACAGTTCCGTGAGAACTTCCCGTCTTGTTCTTGATTTTAATTCCTCAATTATAAATTCTTTTTTAAACATGTCTGCAATATTCATATAATCTACCTCTAACTTCAACTGAGAGCTTCTATCAAAACATAGTTTCCATCTTCCCGCCGGTATATAAGATTGACCTTCTCGGAAGAAAAATCTCTATAAAGGATGAATCTGTTTTTAGAAGATTCTATTTCCATAATAGCATCTTCAAGAGACATCGGATTCAACACGATTTTTCTTGTTTCCACTACTTTCGAGTACTCTGAATCCTCACCCAAATCTTCATAGGTTTCCGATGTTGATTCAAGCGGGCTCATATCTTTATTTTTGGAGATACCGGTTTTACGGTCTCTTATTTTTCCCCTATGTTTTTTCATCTGACGTTCAATCTTTTCTACAACACTGTCAATGGCAAGTTGCATCTCTTTGGCTTCTTCTTTACCATTTATGTTTACCCCTCTGGCTAATAAAGTAACCTCAGCCACATTTCTGAATTTTTCCACGGAAAGAACAACACGAGCTTCTACCGGTGTGTCTATATATTTTTTCAGCTTCTCTAATCTTTCTTTTATATAGTCCTTGAACCAAACTTCTGATTCTGTATTTTTAACGGTTACAGAAATCTGCATAAACAATTCCTCCTGTTATATAGATTGTGAGCGTTCAACAACTAACTGGCTAATCGCTAAGCGCTCACATGTATTTAAGTCAAAGCAAAAAGTCAACCACTTTTTACTTATAAAAACGACACCATCGCAGAGCGTTACATTAAGGGCTCCAGATGCAAAACGCGTAAATCTTGAATAATAACTGACACTTATAGTACGCTGTGGTGATGAAGAATGCAGCACAAGGGAGCATATTAACTTTTCAGAAAACCGTCAAAAATACTTTCTCCTCTTCGAGGAGGGAAGGATACCCGTCATTTCTCGATATTTAGCCACGGTTCTCCTCGCTATCGATATGCCCTCACTCTTCATGATTTCGACAATTCGACTGTCACTGTATGGTTTTATCTGATCTTCTTCGCTGATCACTTTTTTTATCTTTTCTTTGACGCTCTCCGACGCTACGGGATCACCGCTTGTCCTGTTTATGCTACTGTTAAAGAAATATTTTAACTCAAATATTCCTCTCGGGCTATGCATATACTTATTAGTAGTCACTCTGCTTATTGTTGACTCATGCATTTCTATGTCATCGGCCACATCTCTCAGAACCAGCGGTTTCAAATAATCAATTCCCTTCTCAAAAAACTCTTTTTGAAATTTTACAATACTTTCTGTTACTCCATAAATTGTTTTTTGCCGCTGTTGTATACTTTTAATAAGCCATGTAGCAGATTGCATTTTTTCTTTAACATATGTTTTGCAGCTGGTTGCTCCTGATTTTCCGTTTATGCCCCCAAGAATTTCTCTGTAAAAATTGCTTATTCTAAGCCTTGGCAAACCATCGTCATTCAAAGCAATTCTATAATCATCACCCATCTTGAAAACAAATACGTCAGGAATAATATACTGCGATCTTTCTTCATTGTAAGGAAGTCCCGGCTTGGGATTCATGTTACTTATTACAGGAACCGCTTGTAATACATCAGAGAACTGAACTTTAAGTTTTTTGGCAATATTGGCATAATTTTTCGTTTCGAGATCATGTAAATGTTCTTTTATGATCACTTCTATCAGCGGATTTGAAACACCGAGGAGATCTGCCTGAATTAGAAGGCATTCCTTCAGATCTCTTGCGGCAATGCCAGGGGGATCAAATCCCTGGATTTTTTTAAGAACCTGTTCAACAAAACTTATATCAACCGCTTCTCGCTCAGAAATTCCGTCCAGAGATGCAGCCAAATATCCGTTAACATCAAGATTTCCTATTATCTGATTGCCAACCTGTTTTTCGGAATCTGAAAGGTATGAAAGATTGAGCTGCCACATGAGATGGTCGGTCAGGGAGGTTGTCTTTGTTAGCGTATTATCCCATGACGGAGCGCCTATATCCTCCCAGTTATATGTCCCCCCTGTGGAACCATAATCTTCAAGATAACTGTCCCAATCAAAATCTTCCTTGCCGTCACCTTCCCCTGTAATTTCTCCTGTTCTATCAATGCCCTTTATTTCATCAATCTCAGGTGCCGCCTCGCTGTCAAGACAGTCATCGGCCTCCCCCTCTTCGAGCAGAGGATTCTCCTCCATCTCCTGATTGACCATATCAACCAGTTCCATTCTCGAAAGCTGAAGGAGTTTGATTGCCTGTTGCAGCTGAGGTGTCATTATCAACTGCTGAGTCAGCTTAAGGCTTTGTTTGAGTTCAAAGGCCATTTTTTCTCTACCTGATTTAAACGCTAAAATTTATTACAGCTGAAAATCATCTCCAAGATAAATCTTCCTTGCAATTTCGCTATTGGCGATATAATCTGGATAACCTTCCACCAGTATGGCACCCTCATTTACTATATATGCCCTGTCACACACTGAAAGAGTTTCTCTGACATTATGATCGGATACTATTATACCAATTTTTTTTGATTTAAGTTTACGTATTATTTCCTGAATATCTGCTACCGCAATGGGATCAATCCCGGCAAAGGGCTCATCGAGAAGCATATACTTGGGAGATGTTACAAGGGCCCTTGTAATCTCTACCCTCCTCCGCTCTCCGCCGGACAGTGAGTAGGCCTTATTTTTGCCGAGGTGAGAGAGGTCCAATTCTTCAAGAAGCCCCTTTAGCCTGTTGATCCGTTCGTCTTTATCCAGTGAGAGTGTTTCAAGGATTGCCATTATATTTTCTTCGACGGTAAGCTTCCTGAATATTGACGGCTCCTGCGGCAGATAGTTTATGCCCTTCCTCGCCCTTATGTACATGGGATCTTCGCTGATATCTTCCCCATTGAGTGAAATGTTTCCTCCATCTGGTTTTATGAGACCCAACATCATATAAAAAGTTGTGGTTTTCCCCGCACCGTTGGGTCCCAGAAGACCGACTACCTCTCCGGGGTTAATCTCCAGGTTGACCTCATTTACAACACGCCTGCCACCATAAATTTTTATAAGTCCTGTTGCCGAAAGTTTTTCCATAAACTACCTTGATCCACGATTACGATGAAGCACACCGGTAGGATGGCCTATGCCTTCATCGTTCCGATATTTAGCCTGTTCGCGGAACAGACCCTATTTTTTTTCACCTTCTGTTTCTTTCGGATAAATTGTTGCCTTTACCCGGCTGCCCGGAGTGCTTTCAACGATGCCTCTATTTTCCTCGAGCAAAACAATTATCTTTTCGCCTTTGATTATATTGTCTCCATCCTGCATAACAGGGTTGCCGGTCACAACAGCTTTTTGTGAGTCGTTATAAAAAACTGCGTTTTCACCAGTAACAATCCTTTCACCCTGTGTTATTCTAACATTTCCTTTCGCCTCGGCTTTTTCCAGTTCTCCCGCTTTTATAATATTTTTAGATCCTACTTTTTCGGACTCCCCTTCCCTCTTTTTGTAATGCAGAAATAGTTTATCCGATTTGATGATTTTGTCTTCCTGGGTTGCTACAACATTTCCGGAAAATACGACAAGCCCCCTGTCATTATATGCATCGAGGCGATCTGATACAATCTGTATCGGTGCACTCTTTTTATTTTTGGTTTCCTTTTCCGGCTGACTGCCACTGACAGAAATTTTTGGAAAAGAAACAAATAAAAGCACGGCGAGCAATGCAAAGAAAAATTTCCTTTTCATATTATACCCTAAGGCGGCAAAGCCGTAACCCCAAAAGTGCCTAAAGTTTGAAGTGTCTAAAGTGAGCTAAAGTTAATGTACACGCCTTCGGCGCGGTCAAATTTGAAACAGGCTACGCTGAAAGCGCATTCTTTAACTTTAGGCACTTTAGCTCACTTTAGTTCACTTTACACTCTTAACTAAATCTTGCTAACTGAAAGCTGACAGCTGAATGCTGCTTCTATTTTATAACGGCATTTACCTTGGACAGTAGCGTCACTTTTTCATTCTTCATCGAAAGAGTCATCCCGATTCCGCTTATTTCTATTTGCGGGTTTTTCATTGTAACTCGTTTGTCGGTATACACTTCCTTATCAGAAGAAGAATAATTGAGATGGTCTGTTGTAAAACGATCACCTTTATCTGACGTCACTTCGACATTGCCAAATACTTCAATGTCCTTTGTATCCGTGTGTAAACGGCCGGTTTTACCTGTCATTACAAAGGTCCTGCCGTCGGACATAATAAGCTTTACCCTGATGTTATCAAAAAAAACGAGGTCCTCTTTTTTTGCATACCTTGCAGTATCTGCGTTTATCTCCCAGATGGAATCGGGATCACCCACCTCGGTATAGTGGACATCTTTCACCTGGAGGTCGATCTTTTCTGACATTATTTTCAGCAGGACATCCTCTTTCGTTTTAATGCCCTCTTTCAGCCACACACATACCGCTGACAGGCCTGTCAGAACAAGCAACCCTCCAATCAGAAGAAGCTTTTTCCTTGACTTAAAAAAAGTTTTTAACATTTTTTCACAACTGGCACTTATTTTGCTTCAATTAATATATCACTCTATCCGGGATAAGTAAAGGGGGGGGGGCAATTATCGAAGCTCCCCCGCCGCAAGCAGCTGGAAATCTCCGACTGTTTAGTAAGTTAGAAATTATTTTCTAACAGAAAATAATTTCGTTAACGCATTTATCCCCTTTAGTGGGA
>CAYVXX010000013.1:0-37230 GCA_964454305.1 uncultured Syntrophales bacterium
AGCATCAGCCTTCCAAGCTGAGGGTCGCGGGTTCGAATCCCGTTTCCCGCTCCATTTTATTGATAAGAGTGATTGTCTGGTTTGTAGGGTAACAATTTGTGAGGGATGAGCAGGTATTCTGAGGATTGGAGAAATTGTCTGAGAGCCAATACTGGTCTGTTAGAGCTATTGCAGAGATTGCTTTTTGCATCTATTAATTTGCCCACGTAGCTCAGTCGGTAGAGCACATCCTTGGTAAGGATGAGGTCACCAGTTCAATCCTGGTCGTGGGCTCCATTTTAGAAAGAGTTGGTTTGTAATGAGAAACATAATTACCTTGGCTTGTACGGAATGTAAACAAAGAAATTATACAACAACAAAGAACAAGAGAACGATGCAGGATCGGCTTGAGTTGAAAAAATATTGTAAATTTTGCCGGGTCCACACTGTTCACAGGGAAACGAAGTAGTTAACATGGGGCGCATCTTAGCAGAGAAACCGTTGTGTAAATCTTTTTTCGCTTTACCTGAAATGTTTTTTAATGATTCTAAGGCTTGGACAACATCCTGTTTTAAGGTAAACCCCATATACGGGTACGGGCCAGTAGCTCTAATTGGATAGAGCGCCGGACTCCAAATCCGGATGCTGGGGGTTCGAGTCCCTCCTGGCCTGCCATTTTTATCGTTACGGAAACAAGTTCAGGATAAATATCAATGAATAGGATACAAAAAATAAGACAGTTTTTGAAAGAGGCAAAGGTTGAGCTTAAAAAGGTTGTATGGCCAACACCTAAGCAGGCTTTCACCTCCACATCGATCGTCGTTATTTTCACTTTCATTGTGTCTATGTTTCTCGGCATCGCGGATTTTGGACTCACTAAAATATTGAGATTGTTCATGGGTTGAATATATGGCCTTTAAATGGTATGTCATTCACACATATTCGGGGTTTGAAAATAAGGTAAAGCTTGCCATGCAGGAGAGGATAGAAGCTGCTGGTATGCAGGAGTATTTCTCTGATATTCTTGTGCCTGAAGAGGACGTCGTCGAACTGGTTAGCGGGAACAAAAAAACCTCCAAAAGGAAATTTTTCCCCTGTTATATACTTGTAAGAATGGAAATGAACGATGAAGCCTGGCATATAGTGAATAGTACCCCGAAAGTTACGGGATTTGTCGGAAGCAAAGATAAGCCGACTCCGATACCTGATGAGGATGTTAAGTTGCTGAAGACGAGGATAGATGAAGGGACCTTGAAACCGAAACCCAAATATGAGTTTGAAGTTGGAGATCATGTCAGAATTATAGACGGTCCATTTACAAGCTTTGACGGGCTGGTTGACGAGGTTAAACCCGAGAAGGGGAAATTAAGAGTTATCGTTAGTATTTTTGGCAGGTCAACGCCTGTGGAATTAGATTTCATACAGGTTGTCCAGAATTAATATTAATGAAAAGCTGGAGATAGGGTGATCATAATGGCAAAAAAGGTTATAGCAAGCATAAAACTTCAAATTCAGGCGGGGAAAGCTTCTCCGTCACCACCTATAGGGCCGGCCCTGGGTCAACATGGAGTAAATATTATGGAGTTCTGCAAGGCATATAATGCCATGACGCAGAACCAGGAAGGAATGATTATACCCGTACTAATAACTGTATATGCTGATAGATCCTTTACATTCGTTACCAGAACGCCGCCGACTTCTGTTCTTCTCAAGCAGGCAGCCAAAATAGCGAAGGGATCCGGAGATCCGAAAAGAGAAAAGGTAGGGACAGTAACAGCCAAACAGGTGAAGGAGATTGCTGAGTTAAAATATAATGACCTGAATGCCCTGGATATGTCGGGAGCTGAAAAAATTGTGAAGGGAACGGCAAGATCAATGGGGATTGAAATTGCAGAATAGAAGGGGTTGAGCGACAATGCCTAAGGAAGGTAAAAGTTTTTTAAAAGCGAAAGAGAAGGTTGAATCTGGAAAGAAATATGTTCTGAAGGAAGCTTTGGAACTGATTGTGAGCACCTCGAGGGCAAAGTTTGATGAAACTGTCGATGTAGCTATCAGATTAGGTGTGAATCCAAGGCATGCCGATCAGATGGTTAGAGGAAGCGTGGTTCTTCCTAATGGCTTGGGGAAGTCTGTAAGAGTGTTGGTTTTTGCAAAGGGCGATAAAGAGAAGGAAGCTCTTGATGCGGGAGCTGATATTGTTGGCTCTGATGACATAATTGAAAAAATAAAAGGGGGTTGGTTTGAGTTTGACAGAGTTGTTGCTACACCTGATATAATGGGTAATGTGGGAAAACTTGGAAAACTCTTAGGCCCGCGTGGGTTGATGCCGAATCCGAAAGTCGGCACAGTAACCTTTGATGTAGGAAGAGTTGTAAAAGAACTCAAGGCGGGTAAGATTGAGTTCAGAGTAGAAAAAGCAGGAATTGTACATAGTTCAGTAGGAAAGGTTTCTTTTGGGGCAGATAAATTGTTGGAAAACATTTTAACATTAGCAGAAACTATCGTGAAACTGAGACCGGCATCGAGTAAAGGAACTTATCTAAGAAACATATCACTTTCTACCACTATGGGTCCAGGGATAAAGGTGGATCCCCTGAATGTCATAAATCTTTTGAGATGATTATTAATACTCAGCTGTCAGCGAAGTGGCAAAACTTTGTTTCTGCTAAGAGCTTTCAGTTGGGTATTGATATCTGATAAATAAGTCAGAAGTCAGAGACAGCGGGTACAGGATGTTTAAACGATTTGAATCGGCCTGCCGAGACGATTGGTTAGTTCAATGTTTCTTCCTGTATGCATCTCTGATTTTCAAACTAAATTCTTACTTTATAGTAAGGTTTTTTGGAATTCAGAATAAGAAAGGAGGCTAGAAATAGTTGGATCGAAAAACTAAAGAGCTGGTTGTTGCTGATCTTCGTGATAAACTTAAAGATGTTAGGCTGGCGGTTCTGGTGGATTATAGTGGTTTAAATGTTGAGAAGATTACCTCATTAAGAAATGAGCTGCGTAAATCCGCGACCGAGTTAAGGGTGGCAAAGAATACCCTTCTGGGAATTGCTTCTAAGGGTACCGATTTTAGTATTCTTGAAGAGTATTTCAAGGGGCCGCTTGCCATTGCCATGGGTTATGGAGATGAAATTGCGCCGACAAAAGCACTGGTTAATTTTGCCAGAGGGAACGAGAAGCTGGAAATTAAAGCCGGGATGTTGGATGGCAAGTTTTTAAGTAAGGAAGAGATAGGTATTCTGGCTGCGCTTCCAAGCAGGGATGTTCTTGTTGGGAAGCTTCTCTCCATACTGGTAGCAACACAAGCTTCGCTGGTTAATGTGCTAAATGGTGTTCCGAGAAGCTTTGTTCAAGTTCTTGACGCTTATCGGACAGAGAAATAAAACATACAGGAAGGAATTAGAAAAATGACAGATGAAAAGGTAGCAAAAGAGAAAGTAACAAAGGAAAAAACACAAAAAGAAGAAGTAGAGAAAGAAAAGGTAACAAAAGAGAAAGCGACAAAAGAGAAAACAACAAAAGAAGATGTTATAAAGTTTATTGAAGATATGACAGTTCTTGAGTTGTCGCAACTCGTAAAGGAATTGGAAGAAAAGTTTGGTGTGTCCGCGGCTGCGCCAGTATCGGTTGCTGCTGCTCCAGGGTCAGAACAGGTAGTCCAGGAAGAAGAGAAAACTGAATTTGATGTTATTCTCGCCGGTTTTGGTGACCAGAAGATTCAGGTTATAAAGGTTGTCAGGGCATTGACAGGTTTGGGATTGAAAGAAGCTAAAAATTTGGTTGATGGTGTGCCGAAGCCGGTTAAAGAGGCTATTTCGAAGGATGAGGCGGATGATATTAAGAAGAAGCTGGAAGAGGTAGGAGCCAGCGTGGAGATTAAGTGAAATAGTAGTTGGTGGACAGTAGTATCCAGTGGTCTTTACCAACCATTGCTTACTGAACTTTAACTATCAATTGCTGTAAGGGGAATTATGGACGGGTTTAGAAAAAATTTTGGTCGCATTAAAAAAATAGTTGATATCCCAGATCTTATTGATATCCAGACAAAGTCATATGAGAAGTTCCTCCAAAGGGATATAATTCCCGACGAGAGGGATAATTCGGGTCTGCAGGGTACCTTTAAGAGTGTTTTTCCCATTTCGGATTTCAGCGGTCAGTGTTCTTTAGAATTTGTAAGTTACAAAATAGGGGATGTCAGATACGATGTGAAAGAGTGCCTTCAGAAGGGAATGACCTATGCGGCTCCGCTGAAGATTGTAGTTAGGCTTGTTGTTTTTGATATTGACCGGGATAGTGAGCAAAAGACAATCAGAGATATCAAGGAACAGGAGATTTACTTTGGTGAGATACCATTGATGACAGATAATGGCACTTTTATTGTCAATGGTACGGAGCGGGTTATAGTCAGCCAGCTTCACAGATCCCCCGGTATCTTTTTTGATCATGACAAGGGGAAGACACATGCAAGCGGAAAACTAATATATTCAGCAAGGATTATTCCAATCAGGGGTTCCTGGCTCGATCTTGAATTTGATTCCAAGGATTTTCTTTATGTTAGGATAGACAGAAGAAGAAAAATGCCCGTGACTATCCTTTTAAAGGCTATGGGAAACTCTACCGATGATTTGCTTGGCTATTTTCATAATATTGAAAAAGTATTTCTGGAGGATGGCCAGGCTTTTATGGCGGTGGATGAGTTTCTCGTTGATGAGAGGGCCCCGGAAGATATTAAGGATAAAAAGACCGGTGAAGTTGTCGTAAAAAAGGGCAGGAAAATATCGAAAGCGGCTTTGAAAAAACTTGTGGGATTAAATATAGGTCGAATGTCGATAAGTGATGAAGTCCTTGTTGGAAAGATGGTCTCATCGGACGTATTGGATCCTGAAACAGAAGAGGTTTTGTTACACTGCAATAGCGAATTGACTGTGGAAGGGTTGAAATTAGTTCGAGAAAAAGGGGTCAAGGAACTAAGGTTTATTAGTCTTGACGAAGATGGAACAAGTTCTGCCATGAGGGATACTCTCCTGATTGATAAGGTTGAGACGGAAGAAGACGCAATAACTGAAATATACAGGAGACTCCGACCAAGCAATCCACCCACTCTTGAAACGGCACGCAGGTTTTTCGATAGTCTCTTTTTCAATCCTGATAGCTATAATCTTTCTAATGTGGGCAGAGCCAAGATGAATTATAAACTTGGCATGGATGTCCCTACGGATGTAACGGTGTTACGGAATGAGGATATCCTGAAGGCAGTTAAATATCTTATTGATCTCAAGAATGGTGTGGGAGATTGCAGTATTGATGATATTGATCATTTAGGTAACAGAAGGGCCAGATCTGTTGGAGAACTTATCGAAAATCAGTACAGGATAGGCTTGGTCAGAATGGAGCGGGCTATTAAAGAGAAGATGAGTCTTCAGGATGTGGAAACCATGATGCCCCATGATTTAATAAATGCTAAACCTGTTTTGGCCGTTGTTAATGAGTTTTTTGGGAGCAGCCAGCTGTCACAGTTTATGGATCAGACGAATCCGCTTTCAGAAGTTACGCACAAAAGGAGGTTGTCCGCCCTTGGCCCAGGGGGGCTTACTAGGGAGCGGGCGGGCTTTGAAGTGAGAGATGTGCATTCATCTCACTATGGCCGGATATGTCCTATTGAGACCCCCGAGGGGCCAAATATAGGTCTTATTGTTTCTCTTAGTACCTACGCAAGGGTGAATGAATTCGGTTTTATAGAAACTCCGTACAGGGTGGTAAGAAACGGGATAGTCTCTAATGACATTGAATACTTAACAGCAATGGAGGAAGAAAAATATATTATAGCCGAGGCGGATACTCCTCTCGATTCAAAAGGAAGATTTAAGGATAAGCTTATTTCTTCCAGGAGGGGGGAGGACTTTGTCATGGCTATGCCTGATGAAGTTGAGCTTATGGATGTATCTCCCAATCAACTTGTAAGTGTTGCCGCAGGACTTATCCCCTTCTTGGAACATGATGATGCCAACCGTGCCCTGATGGGTTCCAATATGCAGCGACAGGCGGTTCCGCTTGTAAAACCTGAATATCCTCTTGTGGGTACGGGGATGGAGTCAGTTATTGCGCGGGATTCTGGAGCTGTCATAATGGCGAAAAGGTCTGGCGTTGTGAAGAGCGTTGATGCGTCAAGGATTGTAATTGAATGTGATGATGAGGAAAAAACTCAGTTCGATACGGGAGTTGATATATATAACCTGACCAAGTTTCAGCGTTCAAATCAGGATACATGTTTCAATCATAAGGCTATTGTAAACGCAGGAGATAGAGTAGACAGGGGAGCGGTGATAGCCGATGGACCTGCAACCAATGATGGAGAGCTGGCACTGGGGAGAAACGTCATGGTCGCCTTTATGTCCTGGGGAGGATATAATTATGAGGACTCTATCTTGATCAGTGAAAGAGTGGTGAAAGAGGACGTTTATACCTCTATACATATAGAAGAATTTGACACCATGGCAAGGGATACGAAACTTGGCAAAGAGGAAATTACGAGAGACATTCCCAATGTAGGTGAGGAAACCCTGCGGAATCTGGATGAAAGCGGGATGGTTCGTATAGGAGTATCGGTGAAACCGGGAGATGTTCTGGTCGGTAAGATTACCCCAAAAGGGGAAACACAACTGTCTCCGGAAGAAAAGTTGCTTAGGGCTATATTTGGTGAGAAAGCTGGTGATGTTAGGGACACATCTATGCGTGTGCCCCCTGGAGTTGAGGGTATAGTTATAGATGCAAAAACATTTACCCGTAAGGGGACGGAGAAAGATCGCAGATCGCAAATTATAGAAGACGAAGAGATAGGGCGTTTACTCAAGGACAGAGATGATGAGAGCGGGATTATTACCGATAATGTTAAGAATGAAATTTCAAAATTACTAATCGGGAAAATTTCAGCAGCGAAGCTGGTTGATCCGAAAAAGAAAAAGAGATTGTTAAAAAAGGGAGAAGAGATTACCGAAGAAGTCCTGGAGATGATACCATTTAGTCTCTGGAAGGAAATATCGCTGTTAGAAGAAGATGCGTTGAATGAGAAGATAGAAACTATCTTTGTGAATTTTTGTAAAAAAATAGACTTGGTGGAGGCTTTTTTTGAGGAAAAGATAGATAAATTAAAAACCGGAGATGAACTTCCCCCAGGAGTAATCAAGATGGTCAAGGTTTATGTGGCCATAAAAAGGAAGCTTTCTGTTGGTGATAAGATGGCGGGAAGACATGGTAATAAGGGAGTGCTGTCCAGGATACTTCCAGAGGAAGACATGCCTTTTTTTGAGGATGGTACTCTTGTTGATATAGTCTTGAATCCCTTGGGAGTGCCCTCACGTATGAATGTGGGGCAGATCTTAGAGACTCATCTCGGATGGGCTGCAAAAGAATTGGGAGACAAGATAAATTCTTTGCTAAGTACGAAATACAGCATGGATAACCTGAAGAAAGAAGTTAAAGAGATATACTCTTCTCCTCAATTTGACGCTTTTATAGATGGGTCGACTGATGAGGAAATCAAGAGATTTGTCGGCAGACTTAAAAAGGGTATTCCTATAGCGACACCTGTTTTTGATGGTGCCTGCGAGGATGATATAAAGAGTATGCTTGAATTGGCTGATCTTCCAGAAAGTGGCCAGACGGTGCTCTTTGATGGCAGGACTGGAGAACCTTTTGACCAGGAGGTGACAGTAGGAATGATTTATATGCTGAAGCTTCACCATCTCGTTGACAGTAAGATTCATGCCAGGTCAATTGGGCCCTATTCTCTTGTTACTCAGCAACCTCTCGGGGGTAAAGCGCAGTTTGGCGGCCAGAGGTTGGGTGAGATGGAGGTCTGGGCGATGGAGGCCTATGGTGCTGCGTATTCGTTGCAGGAGTTTCTTACCGTTAAATCGGATGATGTAGCTGGCAGAACAAGAGTATATGAATCCATTGTTAAAGGAGAACATAAATTTGAAGCGGGGATTCCTGAATCCTTTAATGTTCTCGTCAAGGAATTGCAGGGCCTTTGTCTCGATGTGGAGTTAATTGAGGCGGAAAATTAGATTTCATTAAAATCATTAAATGGCCTGCCGGACTTGTTCCATCATGAAGAGTTAAAAAGTAAAATTAAAAGATTCAGAATTAAATCTAAGTAGGAGATATGCTCAGTGGAAGATATATTCAGTTTTTTTGAAAAGCCGAAGGATCCTGTGAGGTTTAATGCAATAAAAATATCCATTGCCTCGCCGGAGAGAATTCTTTCGTGGTCTCAGGGTGAGGTCAAGAAACCTGAGACAATAAACTACAGGACATTCAAGCCGGAAAAAGAAGGGCTTTTTTGCGCAAAGATATTCGGTCCAGTTAAGGATTACGAATGCCTCTGTGGCAGATATAAAAGAATGAAACACAGAGGGGTTGTCTGCGAAAAGTGCGGTGTTGAGGTTATCCAATCAAAGGTTCGCAGAGAAAGAATGGGACACATAACCTTATCAGCACCTGTAGCCCATATATGGTTTCTGAAGAGTCTTCCCAGCCGAATAGGTAATGTACTCGATTTGACGCTTAAAGAACTGGAAAGGGTACTCTATTTTGAATGCTGGATCGTATTGGATCCCAAAGATACACCTTTGAAAAAAAAGGAAGTACTTTCTGAGGAGAGTTATGCGGAATTGAGGGAGGAGTATGGCCCGGACGCCTTTGAGGCAGGGATAGGAGCTGAAGCTGTCAGAAAACTTCTGGAAGAAGTTGACATAGATGGATTGGATGAAGAACTCAGATTAGGATTAAAGGCAGCAACATCTGAAACTAAAAGGAAGAAGTTATTAAAGAGACTAAAAGTTGTTGAAGCACTGAGAAAATCGGGAAATAAACCAGAATGGATGATTCTGACAGTTTTACCGGTAATTCCTCCAGAGCTCCGGCCCCTGGTTCCCCTGGATGGCGGTCGTTTTGCGACGTCTGATCTTAATGATCTTTACAGGAGAGTTATTAACAGGAATAACCGCCTGAAACGTTTGCAAGAACTCTCTGCACCTGAAATTATCATACGAAACGAGAAAAGGATGCTTCAGGAGTCTGTAGATGTCCTCTTTGACAACGGCAGGAGAGGAAGAGCTATTACCGGTTCCAACAAGAGACCTCTTAGATCGCTGTCGGATATGCTGAAAGGGAAGCAGGGCAGGTTCAGACAGAATCTACTTGGCAAGAGGGTTGATTACTCAGGAAGATCCGTCATTACTGTAGGACCCGACCTGAGATTGCATCAATGTGGACTTCCTAAAAAGATGGCGTTGGAGCTCTTTAAACCATTCATTTACAACAGGCTTCAGGAGAGGGGTTATGTTACCACTGTGAAGAGTGCTAAAAGGATGGTTGAAAGGGAGACCCCTGAGGTATGGGATGCATTAGATGAGGTTGTCCGTGAATATCCCGTTATGCTTAATAGAGCCCCAACTTTACACAGACTTGGCATGCAGGCTTTTGAACCTGTGCTTATAGAAGGAAAGGCGATACAGCTTCATCCTCTGGTCTGCCCCGCATTCAATGCTGATTTCGACGGAGACCAGATGGCTGTGCATGTACCTTTATCTATCGAAGCACAAACAGAAGCCAGGGTTCTTATGATGTCGACAAATAACATTCTCTCACCGGCTAATGGTAAGCCGATTATTGTCCCCGGTCAGGATATTGTCCTCGGAATTTATTATCTGACCAGGTCCGAAGACCGTGTTATGGGAGAGGGAATGAAATTTTCAGATACCGACGAGGTGAGAAGTGCCTTTGATTCCGGTGTAATTAATCTTCATGCGAAGATTAAAGTTAGAATTGGGGGAAAACTAACGGATACAACGACAGGTAGAGTTTTACTTTATGAAATTGTTCCTGAAGAAATTCCCTTTGATATCATTAATAAAGTTATGAGCAAGAAGATGTTGGCAGACCTTATTGATTATTGCTACAGATCTTGTGGGGATAAGGCAACGGTTTTGCTGGCGGATAGATTAAAGGATCTTGGGTTCAAGATCGCTACTATGTCTGGTGCATCTTTTGCGGTTGATAATATGATGATACCTTCCAGTAAAAAGAGGATTGTTGCAAAAGCTGACGATGATGTTTTGAAAATTCATAAACAGTACATGGATGGTCTTATTACAGATGGAGAACGTTATAACAAAGTCATAGACATCTGGGCTCAGGCCACTGAAAAGGTTGCTGATGAGATGCTCGGAGCTATCGGAACGGAAGAGGTGATAGGGCCGAATGGGGAAAAGATAAAGATAAAAAGCTTTAATCCTATTTATATGATGGCTGATTCGGGTGCGAGGGGAAGTGCTGCGCAGATAAGACAGCTTGCAGGTATGAGGGGGTTAATGGCGAAACCATCCGGGGAGATTATTGAAACACCGATTACTGCAAATTTCAGGGAAGGGCTATCTGTTCTCCAATATTTTATTTCTACACACGGTGCCAGGAAAGGTCTTGCCGATACCGCGCTTAAGACGGCAAATTCCGGGTATCTTACCAGGAGACTTGTCGATGTGGCTCAGGACTGTATTATTACTGAGGAAGATTGTGGAACGATGGATGGCATCTATGTTTCTGCCCTGTTGGAAGGCGGGGAGATAATAGAGGCTGCCGGTGAGCGTGTTCTGGGGAGGGTTGCCTTGGATAATATCAAGGATCCTTTTACAGGAGAAATCATAGTTAAGGCGAATCAGGAAATTGATGAAGCGCTCGTCGATAAAATTGACCGGGCAGGTATAGAGAGGATCAAAATACGATCCGTTCTGACGTGTAAGTCAAAACAAGGCGTTTGTGCCATGTGTTATGGAAGGGATTTGTCCCATGGGCACTTGGTAAATATTGGTGAAACGGTCGGCATTATTTCAGCCCAATCAATCGGTGAACCCGGAACCCAGTTGACTATGCGGACTTTTCATATTGGTGGTACCGCAAAGTTTGAGGAACACTCTACCCTGGAGGCGAGACATTCGGGTACCATAAAGTTCGTCGATCTCAATACGGTTCAGGGCAAAGAAAAACAGCTTGTGGTGATGAACAGAAGCGGAGAAATCCATGTCCTGGATGAGAAAGAGAGAAGCCGTGGTAGATATCCTGTTCCATACGGGGCACACGTAAAGGTGTATGATGGTTATGAGATAAAAGAAGGAGAACTGATTGCAGAATGGGATCCCTTTTCAATACCAATTCTTTCAGAGGTTGATGGAACAGTCAAGTTCGGAGATATTGTTGAAGGGGTGACCATGAGGGAACAGGTTGATGAGGTGACCGGTCTTTCCAGAAAGGTTGTTGTTGAATCTAAAGATTCAAATTTACGTCCGAGGATTTCGTTAAAAGATAAAGACGGAAAAACGGTTAAGCTGCCGGGAACGAATATAATTTCAAGGCACCAACTTTCGGTTGGCGTAAACCTTGTTGTGTCAGAAGGTCAGCAGGTAAAGGCTGGTGACATTATTGCAAAGATTCCTCGAGAGACCACAAAGACAAAGGATATTACCGGTGGTCTTCCCAGGGTGGCGGAACTTTTTGAAGCGAGAAAACCGAAGGAATATGCTGTAATAACGGAAATTGACGGGGTGGTTTCCTTCGGTAAAGATGTAAAGGGGAAAAGAAATGTTGTTATAACCCCTGATGTTGGTGATAAAAGAGAATACCTGATTCCCAAGGGGAAACATATAAGTGTACAGGAAGGTGACAGAGTTGTGGCTGGTGAACCTCTGATGGGTGGTGCGCAGAACCCCCATGATCTTCTCGCTATTAAGGGAGAAAAAGAATTAGCCAGGTATTTAGTTGATGAAGTGCAAGAAGTTTATAGACTGCAGGGTGTCAAAATTAATGACAAACATATAGAAATTATTGTGCGTCAGATGCTTCGCAGGGTTAAAGTAACAAAGCCGGGCGACACATACTTCCTGACGGATGAGCAGGTGGAAAAGCATGTATTCGAGGAAGAAAATGAAAAAGTTATAGCCGAGGGGGGTAATCCGGCTATAGGTGAACCAGTCCTTTTGGGGATTACCAAGGCATCTCTGAGTACCGAGAGCTTTATTTCGGCAGCGTCTTTTCAGGAGACGACACGCGTTCTCACAGAGGCCAGCCTGGCCGGGAAAGTGGATTACCTCAGGGGGCTTAAGGAAAATGTTATAATGGGAAGGTTGATCCCGGCGGGAACAGGTGTTGGCGTGTATAAGAAATTAGGGATCGAAACTAAAGGTGATGATAAGTTAGAACAAATAACCGAAAAAGTAGACGAGAAAACACTTGACATGCAAGTTGCTAATTGATAGAAAATCAAACTTTGCCTTTATATAAGTTATTAACCGATGGGGGGATGATGCCTACAATAAATCAACTGGTTCGAATAGGTAGAACAAAGATAAGAAAGAAAGCCACAACACCTGCACTTGCCGGTTCGCCACAGAGAAGGGGAGTCTGTATCAGGGTTTATACTTCAACACCTAAGAAGCCTAATTCTGCATTGAGAAAAGTGGCAAGGGTGCGTCTTACCAGCGGCTACGAGGTGACCTCATATATACCGGGAATGGGACATAATCTCCAGGAACACTCTGTTGTCCTTGTTAGGGGAGGCAGGGTCAAGGATCTTCCCGGGGTGAGGTATCAGGTAATAAGGGGGACACTCGACACCATGGGTGTCCAGGACAGGAAAAAGAGTAGATCTAAATACGGAGCCAAAAAACCAAGTTGATCTTTGGGAGTAGTAATAAATGCCGAGAAGAAGAGAGATAGCAAAGAGAAAAATCCTGCCGGATTCCAGGTATAATAGTGAGCTCGTGGCAAAATTCATTAACAATATGTTATTAAAAGGGAAAAAGAGTATTGCTGAATCTATCCTCTATGGAGCTTTTGATATTATTGAAGAGAAGACAAAAGAGTTGCCTATCGAAGTTTTTGAGAAGGCTGTAAATAATGTAAAACCTGTCATAGAAGTAAAATCGAGGCGGGTAGGAGGATCCACTTATCAGGTACCGACGGAGGTACGGCAGACCAGAAGGGTTTCTCTGGGGATTAAGTGGTTGATAGATAATGCAAGAAAACGTGCCGGTAAAAGCATGAAAGAGAAGTTAGCTGCCGAACTGATAGATGCCGCCAATGGTAGAGGAGCCACTGTCAAAAAGAAAGAGGATGTACACAAAATGGCTGAGGCAAATAAAGCCTTCGCTCATTACAGGTTTTAAGTGGCGGTGAATTGAATTGGCACGTGTAGTTCCTTTAAATCATATTCGTAATATCGGCATTATGGCTCATATAGATGCCGGGAAAACCACTACGACAGAGCGGATATTATATTATACCCAGGAATCCTATAAAATGGGGGAAGTTCATGATGGTACGGCCGTCATGGACTGGATGGAGCAGGAACAGGAAAGAGGTATTACGATAACCTCTGCGGCAACTACATGTACCTGGGCAAATAATCAAATAAATATAATAGATACGCCAGGTCATGTTGATTTTACGGCAGAAGTTGAAAGATCTTTGAGAATTTTAGATGGTGCTGTTGCGCTTTTCTGTGCTGTGGGTGGTGTAGAACCTCAGTCAGAGGCTGTCTGGAGGCAAGCCGATAAATACCGTGTTCCACGTATCGCATTTGTCAATAAGATGGACAGAGTCGGAGCGAATTTTATTAAGGTTGTTTCGGCCATTAGAGAGAGGCTCGGTACGAATCCACTTCCGATACAGCTTCCGATAGGAGGAGAAAGTAATTTCAGGGGGATTGTTGACCTTGTCCGCATGCGGGCAGTTATCTATGACGAAGATTCACTGGGAAGTAATTTTAGTGTGGAAGAAATTCCACCTGATATGGTAGATATTGCCGGTGAGTATAGAGAAAAACTCATTGAGCACCTTGCCGATTATGACGAGGGCTTGATGAAGAAATATTTGGATGAAGAAGCTCTTTCACATGAAGAAATAGTAAAAGTTATTAGAGAAGCAACCCTGTCTTTAAAAGTAATACCGGTTTTATGTGGCTCTGCGTTTAAGAACAAGGGTGTTCAGCCTCTTCTGGATGCGGTGGTAGATTTTCTTCCATCCCCCTTGGACAGACCTACGGTGGTGGGAAAGGATA
This sequence comes from uncultured Syntrophales bacterium, assembly GCA_964454305.1. Classification (GTDB taxonomy): domain Bacteria; phylum Desulfobacterota; class Syntrophia; order Syntrophales; family JADFWA01; genus JAUSPI01. The sequence goes on from CAYVXX010000013.1 coordinate 14,099, forward strand.
CGGATGGAAGGGATGTAGAAAGGACCGCCAGTGATGATTCGCCATTTTCGGCTCTTGTCTTCAAGATTGTAACCGATCCATTTGTTGGTCAATTGACATACTTCAGAGTTTATTCCGGCGTTTTGAGAGCGGGCTCTAATGTGTATAATGCCTCGGCAATGAGGAAAGAGAGAATTGGACGACTGCTCAAAATGCATGCCAATAAAAGAGAAGAGATCAAGGAAGTTCACACAGGTGATATTGCTGCAGCAGTTGGGTTGGATTCATCCACTACGGGTGATACGATAACCGATACTGGTCATCCGTTGAGACTTGAAACGCTTGAATTTCCGGAGCCGGTTATCGCTATAGCAATAGAGCCTAAAACGAAGGCAGATGAAGAGAAGCTGGGTGATGCTCTACGGAAGATTACTCGGGAGGATCCTTCCTTTAAGGTGAAACTGGATAAAGAGACCGGGCAGACGCTGATTTCCGGGATGGGGGAATTACATCTCGAAATTATTGTTGACAGGCTTTCCAGGGAGTTTGGTCTCGGGGCAAATATCGGAAGTCCACAGGTAGCTTACAAAGAAACGATCAGAAAAAATGTCAGATCGGAAGGGAAGTTTGTAAAGCAGTCCGGAGGCAGAGGGCAATATGGCCATGTGTGGCTGGAGATTGAACCTGGTGAAATTGGTCAGGGTTTTGAATTCAGGAATAAAATTGTTGGGGGTGTTATTCCGCGAGAATATATACCGGCAGTAGAAAAAGGAATTGCTGAGGCAATGGAAAATGGAATACTCGCTGGTTTTCCTGTTGTTGATGTGGTAGTAAGCTTGGTTGACGGGTCTTTTCATGAAGTTGATTCATCGGAAGTGGCATTTAAGATGGCCGGTTCAATAGGATTTAAAAATGGCGTGAAACGGGCTCATCCGGTGCTTCTGGAACCGATTATGTCTGTTGAAATAATAGTTCCTAAGGAATATATGGGAGATGTGATCGGTAATCTTGGTTCCAGGAGAGGAAAGATTGTCAGTATTGAATCGAGACCGGATTCAGAAGCGATACATGCAGAGGTTCCTCTGGCTGAGATGTTTGGCTATGCAACTGATCTGCGATCTAAAACTCAGGGAAGGGCTACCTATACGATGCAATTACTTAATTATAATGCGGTATCTGAGGGGTTAGCGAAAGACATAATTGAGAAAAAGTTAAATTGACAGAACTTTTAAAAAGTAGGATAATCAAACCAACTATATTTATCTTTAAAAGGGGGTAATGGAGATGGCCAAGAAAAAATTTGAAAGGACAAAACCGCATCTGAATATAGGAACAATAGGTCATGTGGATCATGGGAAGACAACACTTACCTCTGCAATTACAAAGCATCTGGCCACAAAAGGGCTTGCAGAATTTATGTCTTTCGATGCGATCGATAATGCTCCTGAAGAGAAGGAAAGGGGTGTTACAATTAATATCGCCCATGTGGAGTATCAAACGGAAAAAAGACATTATGCCCACGTTGACTGTCCGGGCCATGCCGACTATATAAAAAATATGATTTCAGGGGCGGCCCACATGGATGGTACCATTCTGGTAGTGGCTGCGTCGGATGGGCCTATGCCTCAAACGAGAGAACATATCCTTCTTGCAAGGCAGGTTCAGGTGCCATATGTTGTGATTTATATGAACAAGGTTGATCTGGTTGATGATCCGGAATTGCTTGATCTGGTGGAACTTGAACTGAGGGAACTCCTCACTGAGTATGATTTTCCGGGTGATGATATTCCGATTATCAGAGGATCGGCCCTGAAGGCTCTCGAGAGTGATGATCCGGACTCTGAAGATGTTAAGTCTATTTGGGAATTGATGGATGCTGTTGATGCCTACATTCCAGAACCTGTTCGTGATCTGGACAAACCGTTTCTGATGCCGATTGGGGATGTTTTCAGTATATCCGGGCGAGGTACCGTGGTCACCGGAAGAGCTGACCGGGGTATCGTAAGGACGGGAGATGACGTAGAAGTGGTCGGCATTAGACCTACTTTAAAGACTGTGTGTACCGGTGTCGAGATGTTCCGTAAGACATTAGATGAGGGAAGAGCTGGTGATGATATAGGTGTACTCCTTAGGGGTACCAAGCGGGATGAGGTAGAAAGAGGGCAGGTTGTAGCAAAGCCTGGTTCCATTACTCCTCACACAAAATTTAAAGCAACGGTTTATGTTCTTACCAAGGAAGAGGGAGGGAGACATACTCCTTTCTTTTCCGGTTATAGGCCTCAGTTTTATTTCAGGACAACGGATGTGACGGGCGTTACTACACTGCCCGAGGGAGTAGAGATGGTCATGCCCGGTGATAATGTAAACGTGGAAGTTGAACTTATTACTCCTATAGCTATGGAAGAACAACTCAGATTTGCTATTCGTGAAGGTGGGAGAACTGTTGGCGCTGGTGTTGTAAGCGAGATTATAGAATAGAGAAAAAACTCGGCAAACAGTTATCAGACGTAAATAAGATTAAGAAAGGCAGGGTTCGCTAATTTTTGTTTGAACGCTGGTTGCTGGTAGAGGCATAAATGGAAAATCAAAAAATAAGAATTCGACTAAAAGCGTATGATTATAAGTTGCTGGATCGATCTGTTGAAGATATTGTTGGTACGGCAAAAAGAACAGGTGCTCGCGTAGCCGGCCCCATACCTTTGCCTACAGTGATAAATAAGTACTGTGTCAACAGATCACCTCACGTTGACAAGAAATCAAGGGAACAATTTGAGATCAGAACACATAAAAGGCTGATTGATATTATTGAACCTACGCAGGCGACTGTAGATGCTCTTATGAAGCTGGATCTCTCGGCGGGTGTTGATGTTGAAATAAAATTATAGGGGCATGAAAACGTATAAGGAGATGGATTCTTCTGAAAATTCGTCTCCTGTTTTTTGTATAATAATACGGCGGAAAGTGTTAAGAGCTTAGAGTTTTTGCATAGTCGTGCAGAGCTTTCGCTCAATATAATGCTCACGTTACAAAGGTTAGTTTAAAGAAGAGTGTTTATGGAAAAGGGACTTATAGGCAAAAAATTAGGGATGACGCAGGTATTTTCAGGAGATGGAATGGTAATTCCGGTTACAGTTATCGAAATGGGTCCCTGTGTAATTACACAAAAAAAAACCAAAGAGATTGATGGATACGATGCCCTGCAGTTGGGTTTTGGGCGTAAGAAACAAAAAAACGTTACCAAGCCGATACAAGGACACTTAAAAAAAACAGGCAGTGGTTTCCCCCGGGTTTTGAGGGAGTTCAGGATGATCTCTCCTGAAGACTATGAAGAAGGTCAAGAGCTGAAAGTTGATGTTTTTGAAGTAGGCGACTATGTTGATGTAGTTGGAGTGAGCAAAGGGAGAGGGTTTGCGGGTGTTATAAAGAGATATGGTTTTAAAGGGGGTAGAGCTACCCATGGTTCTATGTTTCACAGGGCACCGGGATCTATAGGAGCCAGTGCATATCCTTCAAGGGTTTTTAAGGGAAAAAAGCTTCCAGGACATATGGGTGATAAGAGAAAAACGATACAAAATCTTGTGGTAGTAGGGATTAGACCGAATGAAAATTTGATCCTGATTAAAGGTTCGGTTCCAGGAAGCAGGAACGGTATTGTTTTGGTTAAGAATTCAATTAAAAAGCGTGGTTAAGCAGGATCTGGAGTGGCAAAATGCCGGGTTTAAATGTTTATGATATTGAGAAGAACAAGGTTTCTGAAATAGAACTCAGTGATTCTATCTTTGGTGTAGAGATACATGAGGCCCTTATCTACGAGGTTGTGAAAATGCAGATGGCTGCGAGGCGGCTAGGTACATCCTCGACAAAGGGTAGGAGCGATGTCAGAGGAGGCGGTAGAAAACCTTGGCGACAGAAAGGGACAGGAAGAGCGAGAGTAGGAACTATACGATCCCCTATCTGGAGGGGTGGCGGAGTCACGTTTGGACCCAAACCGAGGGATTATTCTTTTAGGGTACCAAAGAAGATGAGAAAAGCAGCTCTTATATCTGCCCTCAGTATGAAAGCTAAAGAAGATAGAATATTGATTCTTAGAGATTTTCCCATGGAGGAGATAAAGACAAAGAAGTTCAAAGAAGTAATAGATAGATTCGGATTAAAAAGCGTTCTCTTTGTTCTGGATAAGTCAAATCCTGTCTTGGAGAAATCTTCAAGAAACCTGAAAGAAATAAAGATCATGAGAACAGAAGGTGTTAATGTATATGATCTTCTAAAGTATGATAGCCTCGTTTTGTTAGAACCGGCTGTCAAGATGCTTGAAGGAGCAATGTTTTCATAATGGATATATATTTTGTCATAAAAAGACCGATTATTACGGAAAAAAGTACCATTGCAAGAGATGAAGAAAATAAATATTTCTTTGAGGTGGACCGTAGCGTAAATAAAATTGAGATCACCAAAGCAGTTGAAAAGCTTTTTAAAGTAAAAGTTTTAAATGTTTCTACGATGAATATACTCGGCAAGAAGAAAAGGATGGGGAGAGTCGCAGGCAAGAAGAGGGATTGGAAGAAGGCTATAGTTGCTCTTGCTCCCGGTGATAGAATAGAAATCTATGAAGGGGTTTAGTTAAAGTTTCGGGTTTCGAGTTTGAGGTTTAAAGTTAAGGAATAAAGGATTTATATAGATGGCAATTAAAAAGTATAAACCAACGTCACCAGGCAGAAGGTTTCAGACCTGTTCATCGTTTGAGGAGATTACAAAGACTCAACCGGAAAAGGGACTTTTACAATCCCTGAGTCGAACCGGGGGAAGAAACAACAATGGAAGAATAACCAGCAGGCATATTGGTGGAAGACATAAGAGGAAATACAGGATAATAGATTTTAAGCGGGATAAAATTGATGTGCCGGCCAGGGTGGCTTCTATTGAATATGACCCCAATCGGTCTTCAAGGATAGCCCTTCTTAATTATTTTGATGGGGGAAAAAGATATATCCTTGCTCCATTGGATCTTAATGTGGGCGATGTTATTGTAAGCAGTGAAAAGGTGGAAATAAAACCGGGTAACGTGACCACCCTTAAAAACATACCCCCCGGTTCTCATATCCATAATTTGGAGTTGAAAATTGGTAAGGGGGGGCAGATGATTAGAAGCGCAGGCTCCTATGGTCAGATTATGGCGAAGGAAGGAAAGTATGCGCAGGTTCGACTCCCCTCAGGGGAAGTAAGGAAGATTTTGTTGGAGTGTAAGGCCACAGTCGGTCAGGTTGGGAATATTGATCATGAGAATATAAGTTTGGGTAAGGCAGGCAGGAAGAGGTGGCTGGGGAGACGCCCCAAAGTACGTGGCGTTGTGATGAATCCTGTTGATCATCCACATGGTGGAGGAGAGGGCAAGTCCTCCGGAGGAAGACATCCCGTAACACCATGGGGAGTTCCTACCAAAGGGTATAAGACAAGGAAAAACCGGGATTCAGACAAGTATATTATCAGGAAAAGGGGTTAATGAATGGCTCGTTCAGTTAAGAAGGGACCATATATTGAGGAAAAACTTATAGAAAAGGTAAGAAAAGCCGATGCTTCGGGAGACAGGGGCGTGATCAAGACCTGGTCACGTCGTTCTACAATTACCCCTGAATTAGTAGGCCATACCTTTGCTGTTCATAATGGAAGAAGATTTATCCCTGTATTTATTACCGAAAACATGGTTGGGCATAAGCTTGGTGAATTTGCCCCAACAAGAACATTTTACAGTCATGCAGGTGATAGAAAAACAAGGTTACGTAGATAAGGGGGTCAGTGTATATGGCAGATATTCTGCCGATTTTATACACGATTTCTGACTACTATAGATTGTTATGATTAAGATAGGTAATGGAGTTTAAATAGATATGGAAGTGAAGGCCGTTGCCAAATATATTCGGATTTCGCCACAAAAGGCAAGATTGGTAGTAGATCTTGTCAGGGGGAAAAAGGTCGAAGAAGCACAAGGGATATTAGCCTTTACAAGAAAAAAGGCTGCTGGTGTTGTAGAGAAAGCATTAAAGTCGGCAATTGCGAATGCAACACAGAATCCTAATATCGATGAAAAAATACTTTATGTAAAAGAGATATTTGTAGGTCAAGGACCCTCATTGAAAAGATGGAGGGCAAGAGCACAGGGAAGGGCGGCTATGATAAAAAAGAGAATGAGTCATATAACCGTCATATTGGATGAGGAGTAGCGAATAAGGAGGTAACGGCTTGGGGCAAAAAGTTAATCCGATCGGTTTTAGACTGGGTATTAACAAGACATGGAGTTCTCAGTGGTTTGCAGAAAAAAACTATAGTGAATTACTGCATGAAGATATTAAGATCAAAAAGTACCTTAAAGGTAAATTTTACCATGCAGGTATATCAAGGATTGAGATTGAGAGAGCTGCTGACAAGGCTAAAATAAATATTCATGCTGCCAGGCCTGGGATTCTCATAGGCAGAAAGGGATCAGAGATCGAAAAACTTAAGAAAGATCTCGAAAAGATTTCCAAAAGCGATCCGATCATAAATATCCTTGAGGTACGCAAGCCTGAAATAGATGCGCAACTTGTCGCTGAGAATATTACCCTCCAGCTTGAGAGAAGGGTTGCCTTCAGAAGGGCTATGAGAAGAAGTGTTACATCTGCCATGAAATTTGGTGCCAAAGGAATAAGGATAACCTGTTCCGGGAGACTTGGTGGAGCCGAGATGGCGAGAAGGGAATGGTATAGAGAAGGATCAGTCCCACTTCATACATTGAGAGCAAATATTGATTATGGTTTTGCTGAGGCGCATACAACTTACGGGCTTATTGGTGTAAAAGTTCTGATATTTCATGGTGAGGTACTTCCGGATAAGAAGGCTGACAGTTGAGAGCTGAATTGGGGGTTTTAAAGACATGTTAATGCCGAAGAGAGTGAAATATAGAAAGCTGCAAAAAGGTCGCATGAAAGGAAAACCTGTAAGGGGTTGTAATGTGTCTTTTGGGGAATATGGCCTGCAAGCAACTGAATGTGGAAGAATAACTGCAAGACAGATTGAGTCCGCACGAATAGCTATAACTCGTCATGTCAGGCGCGGAGGTAAAATCTGGATAAGGGTGTTTCCGCACAAATCGATTACTAAAAAGCCGGCAGAAACCCGTATGGGGAAAGGGAAGGGATCTCCTGAGGAATGGGTTGCTGTTGTGAAGCCTGGTATTATTCTGTATGAGATAGAAGGAGTCGAAAAAAATACGGCTCGCGAGGCTTTTAGGCTAGCGTCACATAAACTTCCAATATCGACAAAATTTCTTTCCAGGGAGATATTTGATGAAAATTAAGGAAATCAGAGAAATCGATATTGATGAACTGAAACAGAAAGAGAGAGAGTTTGTTGAAGAGCTTTTCAAACTCCGCATGCAGCACACTACTGGGCAATTGGACTCCCCTCTCATGATGAAGAAGGTCAGAAAAAATATAGCTCGAATAAAGACTGTTTTAAGGGAAAGAGAGGCTCAAATATAAGCATGGGTGATCGGGGCAATAGAAGAACCGTACAGGGTGTTGTAGTTAGTGATAAAATGGACAAAACGATCGTCGTTTTGGTGGAGAGGTTAGTAAAACATCCCAAGTTCCAGAAGTATGTAAGAAGACGAACTAAACATAAAGTTCGTGATGAGGAAAACAGATGTAATATTGGTGATATGGTGTTAATTGTTGAATCACGCCCTCTGAGTAAAGACGTAAGATGGAGAATGCGTGAAATACTGAAGAAGGCAAATTAACCATACGCTTCCAGCCTCTTTTTTGTTTTGCTGTTGGGTTAGTGTTGAACGTTTGTAAGATTCCCGGCAGATTGCTACACTGAGCCACAATTTTATTCTTAGATTAATGTAATATGAAATTCATCTCCGGTGAATTTTGAGATATTTGCAGGTTTTACAACCGTCTAATTAAATGTTTGGTAAACAGTGAGATTTTTTCTGACGGGATTAACGTAATTTTGTTGAGGTATTTTTCATGATTCAGATGCAGACCATTTTAAATGTGGCAGATAATTCGGGTGCAAAGAAGGTCGGTTGTATTAAAGTTCTTGGAGGGTCTAAGAGAAAATATGCCAGTATTGGGGATATAATAGTAGTATCAGTAAAAGAAGCAATTCCCAATTCAAAGGTTAAAAAAGGGGATGTGATGAGGGCTGTCGTGGTAAGAACAGCAAAGGAGATCGGAAGGCCGGACGGTACATACCTTAAATTTGGTGATAATTCTGCTGTACTTATAAATAATCAAATGGAGCCTATAGGGACAAGGATATTGGGACCAGTAGCTCGTGAATTGAGAGCGAAACAATTTATGAAGATTGTATCCCTGGCACCTGAAGTATTATAACAGTGTGGAGAGACTAAGGGCCTGCAAACTGTTGCGAGATTGTCGAATGGACATGAGGGCATAAATGTTGAGGAAGTTGAATATGCATGGGAAGCACCTGAAAAAGGGCGATATGGTTATGGTTATTGGCGGTAAGGAAAAGGGGAAAACCGGCAAAATACTTAATGTCGTCAAAAAGAAAAACCGTGTGGTTGTGGAAAAATTAAATTTCATGAAAAAACATCAGAGACCGGATGCACAGGGGAAAGGTGGCATCGTTGAGAAGGAAGGGTCGATACATATATCCAATGTTATGCTGATGTGTAACAAATGTAATACTGGTATCAGGGTTGGATACCGATCATTGGAAGATGGAAAGAATGTGCGTGTTTGTAAAAGATGTAATGAGATATTGGATGATTAAACTGAGGAAGAATGAATGGCACGATTAAAAGAGCACTACAAGAAAGAAGTAATCCCTGCTTTGATGAAGGAATTTAAATATAAAAACAGGATGGAGGTTCCTAAGCTCGAGAAAATTATTGTAAATATGGGTTTGGGTGAGGCGATTCAAAACATTAAAATAATTGATAATGCTGTTCAGGAACTCTCAGTGATTGTGGGGCAGAAACCGGTTGTTACAAAGGCGAGGAAATCGATTGCTACATTTAAACTGCGTAAAGGCATGTCGATAGGGTGTATGGTTACTTTAAGGAAGGACATGATGTATGAGTTTTTTGACAGGCTTGTTAATGTTGCCCTTCCAAGAGTTAGAGATTTTAGGGGTATTTCGCCTAAATCTTTTGATGGAAGGGGAAATTTCGCCATGGGAATTAAGGAACAGTTCATCTTCCCTGAGGTAGATTATGACAAGATTGATAAGGTCAGGGGAATGAATGTCGTGATTGTCACCTCGGCTAAAACAGATGAAGAGGGAAGACGACTCTTGAAACTCATGGGGATACCTTATAAGAATTGAAGCCGCAGATTACATGCAAAGTTTAAGAGGTACGGTAAGATTTGCCGGCGGTTTTACTGAGGCCGTGACCGGCAGGAAAAAATTATAGTTCAAAGGTTAGAATTATAGATTATTCTGACCGAAACTAAGATAGGAGTTGCATGTGGCAAGAAAGTCCTTAATTGCAAAGGTGAAAAGACAAGGGAAATTTGCTGTCAGAAAATACACTCGGTGTCCTCTTTGTGGGCGGGCGAGAGCATATTACAGAAAATTTGATATGTGTAGGTTATGTTTGAGAAAACTTTCTCTGGCAGGGGAAATTCCCGGGATGATAAAATCGAGTTGGTAGCATCGAAACAACGGTAAAATGAAGGCTTCCACCGGTCAGCACATGGGCCTTTATTACATTGGTGGTCGAGAAACTGAATGCTTATAAACATTAAGGAGATGCAGTATGGGGATGACTGATCCTATAGCAGATATGCTGACGAGAATCAGAAATGCTAACATGGTAAGATTCGATAAGGTCGATGTGTCATTATCGAAAATGAACCTGAATATTGCCGAGGTCTTGAATAAGGCGGGGTATATCAGTAGATTTGCTGTTGAAAAGGATAATGACGGGCGAGAGATATTAAAGGTATATTTGAAGTACTCGGATTCGAAGGAAAGAGTTATTACGGGGATAAAGCGGGTGAGTAAACCGGGGAAGAGAGTTTATGTTAAAAGTGATAAGATACCGAAAATTTTAAATGGTTATGGTATAGCTATACTGTCAACGTCAAAAGGTATTATGACTGATAAAGAGGCAAGAACGTTAAAAGTTGGTGGCGAGATTATATGCAATGTATGGTAGTACCTCAAATTTTCATTTTTAATCTGTTTTGGTTCCGGCTTACCCGGACCGGTAAGTACGATAGTTGTTAGCTATCCTGAAATCTGGAGATTTATAAATGTCGAGAATTGGCAAGAGACCAATAGAAGTTCCTGAAGGAGTGGAGGTTAGACAGGACAATTCTATAATTGAGGTCAAGGGTTCAAAGGGGACATTGACGATGAAAGTTCCCGAGGGTGTTGAAATTGTTTTTGATAATGGGACCATAGTGGTGGAGAGGCTTTCCGATGATAAAAAGGGGAGATCTGCTCATGGGCTGACAAGGACGTTGGTTGCAAATATGGTAACAGGAGTCACTGTCGGTTTTGAAAAAACGTTAGAGATAGCAGGTGTCGGTTATCGCGCTGAAGTGAATAACGATATTCTAAGGTTGTTGCTCGGTTATTCTCATCCTGTAGAATATAGAATGCCTGAAGGGATTTCTGCTAAGGTTGATAAACAAGTGACAATAGTAATTTCCGGAATAGATAAGGAGCTTGTCGGGAGAGTAGCAGCCGAGATCAGGAGTTTTAGGAAACCGGAACCCTATAAGGGAAAAGGGATAAAGTATTCCGGTGAACGTCTAAGAAGGAAGGTTGGAAAGTCCGCAGGCGTATAGCGCAAAAGTCCAAAGTTTTGGGTTGTTCTTATGAGGACTTGAAACTCGATATAGAGGTAGAACGTTGGTATCTAAAAAAATAATAGGAAATAGAATTAAACGTAAGAAGAGAGTAAGGGGAAAGATTTTTGGCACTCAGGAGAAACCACGTCTTTCTGTATTTCGGAGTTCGAAGCATATATACGTACAGGCAATTGCTGATGATTTGGGGAAAACCATAGCTGAAGCCTCAACCCTTAGCAAGGAATTGAAGGGAAAGCTTGAAGGACTGAAGAAGACAGATGCTGCTCGTGAGGTGGGCAAATTGGTAACCGAGAAATTATTGTCCGATAATGTGAAAAAGGTTGTCTTTGATAGGGGGATGTTTCTTTACCATGGACGTGTAAAAGCTCTTGCTGAGGCGGCTAAGGAAGCGGGGTTGAAATTTTAATTGATCGATCTTTTTGCTGGTTTAATTGGTATACACTAATCGATGTATTTAGTTTTTAGGGGTATTGTAGGAATATGGAAGAATTAGAACTTCTTGATAGGGTTATTGCTATTAAGCGGACAGCCAAGGTTGTCAAAGGTGGCAGAAGATTTAGATTTAGTGCGGTTGTAGTTGTTGGTGACGGTAATGGTTCTGTCGGTGTTGGGTTGGGGAAAGCCCATGAAGTCCCGGAGGCAATAAGAAAGGGTATGGATGAGGCTAAAAAGAATCAGATGAAAGTTGCAATTGTGAACAGAACCGTACCTTATGAAGTGATAGGACACTTTGGAGCCGGGAAAGTTCTCCTCAAGCCGGCTTCCGAGGGGACAGGCCTTATCGCTGGTGGGGCTGTTAGAGCGGTTTTGGAAGTTGCTGGTGTTCATAATATATTAACAAAATGCCTTGGTTCACATAACCATCATAATCTTGTCAAAGCAACGATGGATGGCCTTCGTAAGATGAGAACACCCGAGAAGATCGCGGCTCTCAGGGGGAAAGATATTTCTGAAATTTGACGCTTTCGTTAGCGTATAGAACGAGACCTTTGAAAAATTGAAAAATATGTTTTGAGAGTGAATTGAGACATAAAATTGTCAAAAGATGTTTTGGGTATCGAAAACCCATATTTTCGGAACTTTCAGAACATGGGAGCAGGTCGTGGAAAAGAAACTGCAGATAACATTGGTAAAAAGTTTTATAGGAAGACCGGAAAAACAGAGGAAAGTACTGCGCGGGATGGGACTCGGAAAGTTGAATAAAACCGTCTTGCTGGGCGATACTCCTGAGATTCGTGGGATGGCAAGAAAAGTCGCGCATCTGGTTACCGTAGAGGAAATTGAGGTAAATTAAATATGGATTTGAGCAGTTTAAAACCACCTGAAGGTTCCAGAAAAAAGAGAAAACGGGTAGGTCGCGGGACTGGATCAGGTCATGGAAAAACATCGTGCAGGGGATCGAAAGGGCAGAATGCCCGTTCGGGTGGAAGAGCGAGACCAGGATTTGAGGGCGGACAAATGCCCCTTTCGAGGAGATTACCGAAAAAGGGGTTTTGTAATATCTTTAGAAAGGATATCATCACCGTAAATATAGAACAGCTGAGCAAATTTCCAGAGGGTTCGGTTATTGATTCAAATACTCTTATAAGTAGTGGGATTATTAAGGATAAAGGTGATGGAATCAAGATATTGGGTAAGGGGTCTATAGATTATCCTTTGTTGCTGAAAGTTGAAAGAATAAGTCGCGGCGCAAGAGAAAAAATTGAGAGTGCAGGCGGTTCGATAGAGGTTATCTGAGTTGTTAAGCGGCCTTAAAAATATCCAAAAAATCCCGGAGCTTCAGAAGAGAATACTCTTCACTTTTTTTCTGTTGGCTGTTTACAGGATAGGTGTACATGTACCAACTCCGGGGATCGATACAGCGGCTTTAATGGCGTTCTTTGAGCAGGCAAGGGGTTCACTCCTGGGACTCTTTGATATGTTTGCAGGAGGGGCACTGAGCAACTTGTCAGTCTTTGCCCTGGGTATTATGCCCTATATCAGTGCATCCATTATTTTGCAGTTGCTCACAGTTGCTATTCCTTATCTTGAAAAGCTTTCTAAGGAAGGAGAAGTCGGAAGAAGAAAAATAACGCAATATACGAGATATGGAACAGTTCTTTTAAGTGTAATTCAGGGGTTCGGTATTGCGGTAGGATTGGAAAACATGGCAGGTCCTACGGGTGTATCTATAGTGATTGACCCCGGATGGAGCTTTAGATTGATGACTGTCATTACCCTTACCGCCGGTACTTCGTTTATCATGTGGTTAGGAGAACAGATTACTGATAAGGGTATTGGTAATGGGATATCTCTGATTATATTTGCAGGTATAATAGCTCGAGGCCCTGAAGCCGTTGCGAATACCTTTCGTCTGCTGACCACCGGTGAGATGGGAATATTTTTTGTTATAATTCTTGCCGTAATGATGGTCGCGGTTGTTGGTATTATTGTCTTTGTGGAAAGTGGGCAGAGGAGGATACCGGTTCAATATGCCAAGAGGGTTGTTGGGAGAAAGATGTATGGTGGACAAACGACCCATCTTCCTTTAAAGGTTAATACGGCAGGTGTAATTCCACCCATATTTGCTTCCTCAATCATAATGTTTCCTGCTACGATTGCCAATTTTGTTCCACATCCCTGGATGAAGATAGTGGCGGATGTATTGATGCCCGGAAGAGTTGTATATGAATTGCTCTATGTAGCGTTTATAATATTTTTCTGCTATTTTTATACTGCGGTTACTTTTAATCCGGTCGATGTGGCCGATAATATGAGAAAACACGGAGGCTATATTCCGGGTATAAGACCGGGTAAAAAGACAGCAGATTATATAGACAGTATCCTGACAAGGCTTACCTTCGGTGGTGCCATGTACGTTTCTGCAGTATGTGTACTGCCGAGTATTCTTATAAGTAAGTTTAATGTGCCGTTTTACTTTGGTGGTACAGCGCTTCTCATTGTAGTGGGTGTTGCTCTTGATACGGTAGGTCAAATAGAAACCCATCTATTGACGAGGCAATATGAAGGATTTTTGAAAAAGGGACGGATGGGCAGAAGACGTTGAAAGGTTAAAATTGATGATAATCTTGAAATCTCCTGACGAGGTTGAAAAGATAAGGGCAAGTGATGTTATAGTAGCGAATATCTTGAATGAATTGAGGGGTATAATTAAACCTGGCATAACAACCATAGAGCTGGACAGGTATTCTGAAGAACTTACCCTGAAAGTGGGGGCTAAACCGGCATTTAAAGGGTATAGAGGATATCCTTTTTCTCTGTGTACGTCTATTAATGGTGAAGTAGTTCATGGAATGCCGTCAGATAGAGCACTTAAAGCGGGAGACATAATAAGCCTCGATTTCGGAATATATAATAAGGGATACTATGGAGATTCTGCCATAACTGTTCCTGTAGGTGAGGTTTCCAGTGTAGCGCAGGCACTGATTGGAACTACTGAAGAAGCCCTGTACCGTGGGATAAAGGAGATGAGGGCAGGGAATCGATTGGGTGATATATCAGCTGCTGTGCAGGAGTGTGTTGAGGCTGCCGGGTTTTCTGTGGTGAGAGATTTTGTAGGTCACGGGATAGGAAGAAGTCTTCATGAAGAGCCACAGATCCCCAATTTCGGAGTGCGTGGCAGGGGTGTTAAGTTAGAAGTAGGTATGGTTTTTGCGATTGAACCAATGGTAAATGAGGGAACATACAAGGTAAAGGTATTGGACGATGGGTGGACGGTTGTGACAGCCGATGGTAAGCTGTCGGCCCACTTTGAGCATTCTGTGGCAATTGCAGAGAATGGGCCAGTAATATTGAGTAAGGTGGCGTAAGAGTGTATTGCAATACGCTCGAATAAGTGAATATATTTATTATTTCGGCTTTGATGTCCTTATAAGGATAAATATCTTATGGTAAAAGAAGAAGCGATACAGGTTGAAGGCAAAGTAATTGAGCCGCTGCCGAATGCAATGTTTCGTGTTGAACTGGAAAATGGGCATCGTGTTCTTGCCCATATTTCCGGGAAAATGCGTATGCATTATATCAAGATATTACCCGGAGATAAAGTAACCGTTGAACTTTCCCCATACGATTTGACGCGTGGGAGAATTGTGTACAGGGCAAAATGAATGTAGTTATGGGGTGAAGTATCGTGAAAGTGAGGAGTTCCGTTAAAAAGATATGTGATAAATGCAAGATTGTTAAAAGGCGTGGGGTGCTCAGAGTTATTTGTGAAAATCCCAGGCATAAACAGCGCCAGGGGTAAAGGAGAACACAAGAGAAGAAATCAGAAGTCAGGAGCGGAATTGAAAAAATACTCTTTTCGTCCTGAGGTTTGGCTTCTGACTCCCTAATACTCTATTTTTATCATTTATTTCGCAAGGAGGATATCGGGTGTGGCAAGAATTGCAGGTGTAGATTTACCTAGGAATAAGAGAATGGAAATTGCCTTGACCTATCTATACGGTATAGGTAGATCTAAATCAAGGAAGATACTTGAAAAAGCAGGTGTAGAGTTTGATACGAAAACTGATGATCTTGCTGATTCAGAGGTAACCTCAATAAGGAACATTATAGATAGAGACCATAAGATTGAGGGAGATTTAAGAAGAGAAATTTCCATGTCGATAAAACGCCTGATGGATATAGGTTCCTACCGAGGGCTGAGACACAGAAAGGGTCTTCCTGTTAGGGGTCAGAGAACAAGTACAAATGCCAGGACAAGAAAAGGGCCGAGAAGGGCCGTTGTCGGCAAGAGAAAGAGTAAGTAATTTGAGTGGGTCACGTTTTGACCCCATCTGGAGGAACAATGGCAAAACCGAAGAGGAAAACCGGAAAAAAGAAAGAACGAAGAAATATACCAGAAGGCATTGCCCATATTCAATCGACGTTCAACAATACGATCATTACGATTACAGATCTGAGTGGTAATGTCATTACCTGGTCCTCCTCTGGAGTCCGGGGCTTCAAAGGTTCGAGGAAGAGCACACCATTTGCTGCTCAAATGGCTGCAGAGGATGCGGTAAGAAAGGCGAAGGAGCAAGGGGTGAGGAGTGTTAAGGTATATGTGAAAGGGCCGGGTTCAGGTCGAGAAGCAGCGCTGAGGTCGTTGCAGACGGCAGGTCTTGATATAAGTCTTATCAAGGATGTAACGCCGATTCCTCATAACGGTTGCCGCCCACCGAAAAGGAGAAGAGTATAACAGAAGCTGAAGTCGAGCTTTATTAAAATGTAAAATGGAGGAATGTTTTGGCAAGATATAGGGGATCTTTATGTAGATTATGTCGAAGAGAGAACTTGAAGCTCTTTCTCAAGGGGGATAGATGTTACGGTGAGAAATGTTCCTTTGAAAGAAGAGGGTATGCCCCGGGGGAGCATGGGCAGGCGAGGGATAGACGAAAACATTCCGACTATGGTGTCCAGTTAAGGGAAAAACAGAAACTTAAAAGGACGTTTGGACTTTTGGAGAAGCAGCTAAGAGGGTATTACAATAAGGCAGATAGGCAAAGCGGAGTAACGGGAACAATCCTGTTGATTCTGTTGGAAAGAAGACTTGACAATATTGTATACAGGATGGGTTTTGCGAGCTCCAGAGGTGAAGCAAGACAGCTTATAAAACATAATCATTTTTTGGTGAATGACAAAAAGGTTAATATTCCATCATACCTGATAGGGGTGAGTGATGAGGTTCAGGTTAGAGAGAAGAGCAGGAAGATGTCGCGAATACTCGATTCGATGGAGACAGTTGCAAGACGGGGCATCCCTCAATGGTTGGAATTGGATAAAGATAACTTTAAAGGTGTTGTAAAGATGTTTCCTGTTCGGGAAGAATTAACCATGCCAATGCAGGAACAATTGGTAGTTGAGCTTTATTCTAAATAGCGTGATCAACACGTGACAGTTAAAGCAACTCTATATAGGAAGTATAAGAAATGCAAAAAAACTGGCGTAGTTTAATACAGTCGAAGCGAATCGAAATAGATGAAAAAACACATACTCAATTTTATGGGGAATTTACCTGCCAGCCTTTGGAAAGGGGTTTTGGCATTACTTTGGGTAACTCTCTGAGAAGGGTATTGCTATCTTCCATACAGGGAGCAGCTATTGTTTCCGTGAAGATTGACGGAGTTCTTCACGAGTACTCAACGATTCCAGGGGTGAAAGATGATGCGACCGATCTCATTTTAAACCTTAAAGGCATACGTTTAAAACTTCATGAAGGGCCCAGGGTTATACATATTGATGCCTCAGGGGAGGGGGTTATAACCGCAGGGGATATCATTACAGATGGAACTGTTGAGATAATGAATCCGGATCATTATATTACAACCCTCTCGGCTGATGCTGTGTTTAAGGCAGAAATGGTCGTGAAGATGGGTCGAGGTTATGTTCCCGCTAAAAGGGAGAGGGATCCTGACCAACCGGAAGGTACTATAAATATTGATGCGTTGTTTTCACCAATTAAAAAGGTAAACTATACGTTAACCCATGCCAGGGTGGGTCAGATTACTGATTATGATAGGCTCATATTAGAGGTATGGACGGATGGGAGTATTTTACCGGAGGATGCCGTAGCTTATTCTGCAAAAATATTAAAGGAACAGCTTAATGTTTTTATAAATTTTGAAGAGGAAGAGGAAGAGAAAGAAGAACATAAAGGGACCGAGGAAAAGGGAAAAATCAATGAGAATTTGCACAGGAGTGTTGATGAATTGGAGCTTTCTGTAAGATCTGCAAACTGTTTAAAAAATGCCGGCATTACTCTTATTGGAGAACTTGTTCAGAAGACTGAGACTGAAATGCTTAAAACCAAGAACTTTGGAAGGAAGTCCCTGAGTGAAATTAAAGAAATACTTGCTGAGATGGGACTTGGACTCGGTATGAAGGTAGATTTTACACTGCCGGTAAAAGATGATAAAGAAGAAGCTAAAGAGGTATAGCAGATAGATTCATTAATTAGAAAGGAAGATGTTAAATGCGTCACAGAAAGGCTGGGAGGAAGCTTGGTAGAACCACGAGTCATAGAAAAGCGATGCTGAGAAATATTGTAACTTCCTTCATAAAACATGAAAAGATCGTTACAACCGATGCAAAGGCAAAAGAGTTGAGAAAAATTGCCGAAAAGATAATTACCTTAGGAAAAAGGGACAGCCTCCATGCAAGAAGACAGGTTTTGTCTTTTATAAGGGAACGGACAGTTGTCAAAAAGCTTTTTGAAGAGCTGTCACCCCGGTACAGTGAAAAGGATGGGGGATATTCGAGGATAGTAAAGGTAGGTTACAGAGCAGGTGACAATGCCCCTATGTCTGTTATTGAATTAATTTCAGAAGGAGAAAAGAGACCCTCAAAGTAGTTGGTACAGTACGTTTCAACCGCGGAAAATAGGGAAATAAAAAAGTGTAAAAATAAAAAGGCAAGGGATTACCCTTGCCTTTTTATTTGATCCAAAGGAATCGGTATCTTTTACGTTTTCCCTTGAAATTTTTCTTAAAAGAAATATAATAAGAAACCGTCAATGCATAATGTATTTATATATTGCGATATCTCGCTACATTTTAGAGAATATTGTCTTATATCTTTTGAACCCTAATGTATGTGATGAGTAAGGGAGGATCAGTCATGGCAGAGGAAAAAATTGGAGAGGTTGTTAAGTTTTTTGCTAAGCCAAGCGTTGCAGCGGTCAAGATTACTGATGGAGAGTTAAAAGTAGGCGATACGGTTAAGTTCACAGGTCATACCACTGATTTTGAAAGTAAAATTGACTCGATGGAAATAGAAAACGAAAAAGTTGAAAAGGCAGTAACCGGTGATTATATCGGAATTAAGGTGACGGAGCGAGTTCGTCCTGGCGATGAGATATTCAAGGTTGTGCCGGAAGAATGATTTGATGATAAGCTCATAGTGAAAGATCAAAGGCGGTGGGCTTGGTGCTGGCTTAAGACTTGGTATTCCGAACAACCAGCGTTGATCCTTCTTTTAACTTTTCATTGTCCATCTAAAAAATCCCTGATAAATTCCTTGAATCTGAAATTTTTGGATTAGGGTCATATTTTAAAATATAGTTAAGGGAAAGTTAATTTTGCTTGCAAACATTTCTCCTGTTAAATATCTGGTTATTTGATAAAGTAGACAAAGGTTGGGGAGCTATTTGTGTTTGTAGCTGCCTGAAACTGCGAGCTGGCGGGTTGATTTTTCTTTTGATGGTGTCATTTCTGTAAAAGATATATGGCGAGCGAGTTTCATAAAATCACTTTTTAATGCTTCGAAGATCCCCCCAGTGAGCTTATGGAGACTTCAATTTTTTATCCTAAAAAACGTGAAAAGGAATAATTATATGGATATAAGGGTATTAGGTTGTCACGGATCCAAGCTCCCCGGCTACAATACTACGTGTTTTTTATTAGATGAAGAAATTTTACTCGATGCCGGCACAATAACTTCTGTATTGTCATTGGAAGAACAAATTAAGATAGGATATGTTCTTGTAACTCACGCTCATCTTGATCATGTCTGTGATATAATGTTCTTGGCGGATAATCTTTATTATAGCAAAAAAGAATATCCGGCGATTAGGGTTTTAAGTACACAGGGAGTTATTGATGCGCTGAGGGCGAATCTCTTTAATAACATTATATGGCCTGATTTCTCATCGATTCCAACTCCGGAGACAGCTCTCTTCAAATTTGACATCGTTCAACTGGACGAAAGATTCAATCTGAATAATTTCACTATTACGGCGGTCAGAGTCAATCATACTGTTGAGACAATCGGGTATGTAATAGAATCTGAAAGTGGTTCATTTCTCTTTATAGGAGATACCGGTCCGACTGAAGATATTTGGGAAGTTGCACGGAAGCTCAAGAATTTGAAAGCCGTATTTGTTGAAGTATCACTTCCCGACAGCATGGAGGATATTGCGGGTATTACTGGTCATCTTACACCTGCCAGTCTCGGTCGTGAATTAAAGAAGTTGGGTGCTGCAACACCGAAAATTTATCTTTACCATATGAAACCCCAGTACGAAGAAACCATCAGAAAAGAGATAGACTCTTTTGAGAACAAAAATATTCACATCCTTAGCGAAGGAGAAGTGATAAAAATAGGATAAACATTCAGCCGCCAGCAGGCAGTGTTAAGAGAATCTCCCCGCATAGGTAGCCGGGGTTTGTGTGGTGCGCCTCCGGTGAAAATACCATTTGTTTTAACTTTTAAGCTTTGTGTTTCAAATCAAGGTCTCCTGAAAATTTGTGCTACAACTTAACTCTCTGGATTGAAAGGTTATCTGAACGCTGAAAATAAATGACATCTCAAAATCCCCTTGAATACCTTTCAGGATTGAGAGATAAGGGAATACATTTGAGTCTTGTTCCTGTCTCCCAACTCCTTGACCGATTAAATAATCCCCAGGAAAAATATAAGACAGTTCTGGTTGGCGGAACCAATGGCAAGGGTTCAATCGCAGCTATGATTTCTTCTATTCTCCTGGAGGGAGGATTAAACGTTGGCCTTTATACTTCACCTCATCTTATTAATGTCAATGAGCGTATAAGGGTAAACAACCGTATGATATCGGATGAGGAACTCTCCGGACTGATTGAGAAGGTGCGCGGAGAGCTTGAAGGAGATATAACCTATTTTGAACTTGTTACAGCTTTGGCTTTTCTCCATTTTTTCCGAAACGGTGTGGATGTGGCTGTTTTAGAGGTTGGAATGGGCGGAAGACTTGATGCGACAAATGTTGTGATACCGGAAGTATCCGTGATATCCAATGTCTCTTTGGAGCATGTAAAATATCTTGGCAGTAATTTGGGAGCAGTTGCCAGGGAAAAAGGAGGAATTATCAAGAATGGAGGTATATGCATTACGGGTGCGAAAGAGAAGAACGTTTTGAGGGTGTTGGAGAATATATGTAGCGAACGAGAGGCAAGACTTTACCGGTTAGGAAAAGACGTGAAAGTTAGAGCAGTGAAAACTCTCCGGCTTGAAGAAACTTACGCACCAGAGTTGAACATCTTCTCTTATAAAGGGATTAAAAAAGATTATCGAAACCTTATTTGCCCCTTGATAGGAAGGCATCAGATAGAGAATGCCGCCGTGGCTCTTGGAACGATAGAGCTCCTGGCGGCTAAAGGTTTTGGTGTTAATGATAGTGCAGTAATGTGTGGTTTGAGAAATGTACGATGGGAAGGGAGATTAGAGGTGCTTCAGAATTCTCCCATGCTGGTTGTGGATGGTGCCCACAATCCGGCGGGGGCATCTGCTCTTCGCAGTGCGTTGAGGGATAAGTTTTCCTATAAGAAATTAATTCTCCTGTTCGGTGTACTTGGTGATAAGGATTACAGGATGATGCTGAAAAAATTGGTCCCTCTTGCCGATAAACTTATCCTCACAGAGCCCAAAGAGAAAAGAAGCTTGCATTTGATGGATATATTACCCGTTGCAAAGATGTATATTAATAGTGTAGACGCTATTGAAGATTCCGGCCGAGCCCTTTCGCGGGCTTTTGCTCTTGCCGAAAAAGATGATCTTATCTGTGTGACCGGTTCCCTTTTTCTTGTTGGAGAGATAAAAAGACACTGGAATCAGAATTCAGGAGTCAGGATTCAGGAGTCAGAATGAAGAAAAGGGCCCTTTTTATTACGGTTATTATTATCTTGTTTTTTTCCTTTCAGATTGAGTTTGCCCTTGCTTTTGAAAGAAACATGCAAAAAGGGCCGGTTAATATAGAGGCTGACAGTCTCGCCTATGACAAGGATACTGATAAATATAGTGCAAAGGGAAATGTTGTAATTACATTTACCGGTGGTTTTCTCAAGGCTGATTATGTGGATTTGAATAAGACGACGGGTGATGCCGAAGCTTCCGGGAATGTTTATATCAAAAGTGATGATGATATACTGGAAGGGGACAACGTTAAATTTAATATAACCACGAAAACGGGTATTGTCTACGAGGGAAAGCTGTTCTTTGCCGAAAATCATTTCTATATAAACGGGAAAGAGATTGAGAAGAAGGGGGAAGCCACATATCATCTTAAAGATGCTACGGCAACCACCTGTGACGGGGATTGGCCGGCCTGGAGATTCACAGGAAAAGAGCTTGATGTGACCATCGATGGTTACGGTACGGTGAAACATGGCACCTTTCAGGTAAAAAACTTTCCCTTCTTGTATATGCCGTATATGATATTTCCAGCGAAGACAACGAGGCAATCAGGTTTCCTTCCACCCCGTATTTCAAATTCGGATAAACATGGCTGGGACGCGGAACTCCCGCTCTACTGGGCGATTTCAAAAAGTACAGATGCTACGTTTTATCAACGTTACATGGATAAAAATGGATTAAAAGAGGGGGTTGAATTCAGGTACTTTATCAACAAGGATTCATTCGGCACCTTTTATGCTGACTATCTTAAAGATGAAAAAACCGGGGAAATGGCCGACGATGAGGGTTTAACACGGAACTGGAAGGAAAAACAGGAGAGGTGGTCGTATTACTTGAATCATCAGACCACTTTCAGCCCCGGTTTTTATTTGAGAACAGACATAAAAAAAGTTTCCGATAATTGGTATTTCAGAGATTTCTCCGATTATAACTACTATTTGGACAATTACACGGAGAAAGGGGAACGCAAGCTTGGTAAGGTTTCCTTTCTTGGTGATGAATCCCTCGCTTCGCTGGACTCTACGGCCCGTCTTGTTAAGGATTGGAGCTTGTTTAATCTTACCGCCCTTGTTCAGTACACTGATAATTTTGCGAGCTATGACAACAATTCAACACTGCAAAAATATCCTGAAATAACCTTTACCGGTGTTAACCAGCCTATCCTAGACACGCCACTCAACTTTGCCCTGGATTCTTCGTTTAATAATTATCAGAGAACCGAGGATGACCATGGACAACTTTACGATGCTCACCCCACGTTTTCTTTACCGTTCAACTTTGGCGACTATCTTGATTTTACCCCATCGATAGGGTTGAGAGAAACCTTCTGGAATGCCAGTGAGCTCCGGGCGGCAAGCAGCGAGGAGCATGGAGGCAGGGAGATATATAATGTGGGGGCGTCGCTTTCCTCGGAAGTTCAGAGGATCTTCGATATAGGCGGAGAGACGGTTGATAAGATACGGCACGGAATTAAACCGGAATTAACCTATACTTACATTCCCTATGTATATCAGAGAGATCTTCCGGATTTCGTAGCGACGGTAAGTGAAACAAACAGCGTAACCTATTCACTGACAAATAGTTTCATGGCCAGGTTGAAAAATACAGACAAGAGCAAAGACAAGAGCAAAGACAAAAGTAAAGATAAAAGTACAGATAAAAGTGAAGCCGGGGGGGGTA
>CAYVXX010000014.1:0-6129 GCA_964454305.1 uncultured Syntrophales bacterium
GAGGGTTGAGCAATCAATCCTGACCGCATGAGAGAAGTCAGCAGAAGGCATAGTAGGAGGAGAGAAACAGACATTGATATTCTGAAGCATGGCCGAACTAGGAACCCGCCCTGCAATCGAAAGAGCAGGTGCCGGAAACTCTTGACCTAAACGGAAGAAGACATGAATGTTATGCCGCCTCTGAAGGCCCGAACGGTATGAGAGGGTAAGTAGGTAGTCTGGACAGGGCACATTACACCGGCACTCAGTGTGGTGGCCGACCAATTATGGTTTGGTAGATTGTGTTCTGAGTCAAATTGATTGAACACCCGGCTGATCTTTAGAGGTCAGACTAATCAACCGAACCGCCGTGGTACGTGATCCGTATGCCCGGTGGTGTGGGAGGGGGGAGGCCGTGAGGCCCCTCCCTATCCCGATTAAGTATTACCACTATAGATACTTTTACAATTTTAAATTTATGAATCACATATCTCAACTCCGTTGTCAATTTTAAAAGTGTAAACAGCTGCTTAATAATACTACTGGTGGTGGGGAAGAAAAAATGTAAACACTTTTATTATGTTGTGTGGAAATACCACACATCTCCGTGGTATTTCCACACATTTTTTGCTCATATCACACAGAGGCCTTCGTAGGCGTATCTCAGTGCCCCGTCGAGGCCTTCCCGGTCGATCTTCACGGCGAGGGGCAGATAATCCGAGTATATCCTGTGCCGTTATGTCGTCCTCACCGATATCTTTTGCCGCAAGATCGCAGGGGAACCAGTGGATTTCCTTATCGACCGTCACCAACTATAATAAATGGAGCCCAAAACAGAGGATGTGCGTAACTTGCAACGATCTTACCGGTATCCCCATCCTTCAAAACCTGATTATCTATCAATTCGAGCATGGATTTTTGAAGTGCCCCTGCTCTCGAAAGGGTTCTGTCATCCTTTTGATATCGGAAGAGCCCTGTGGTCAGTTTTTTAGCCGATGTGGTTTCCACTGGCCACATACTTACAAGAAGCGCCCTGGTTCCCGCATAGAAGAATGCCTGCCCGAGACCAGAAACGGCGTCAGCGCCCGTACCGTCGGCAGCGCCTGTATTGCAGGCTGAAAGTACCACCCAGTCGGCATTTAGTCTTAATTTGAGAATTTCTCCCATTGTCAGCAAGCCATCCTCATTATCGCCGGTTACTTCTGAGGCGGAAAGGGCAATCGCCGGCTCTTCCAAACCATCCAGATCACCCTTTACTAAAGCATGTGACGCAAAGGCAATTACCCGCCGATCCGACAGGTTCATGTTTTTTACCTGACGTTCGGATGCCCGTTTCCCTAAAAATACATCGCGTGAGGGATTGGCATCCAAAGCTCCGGCAATACTTTTTAATTCTTCCGCTGTATCGGGAAGGCGATTTAAATGACCAAGCTGAACCGACGAGATTTTCTTACTGTCAAGGTCGCCTTTTTCAGTTATGCGAATACCGCGTATACGTATGCTTTTTCCGCGGCTGATAAAGGCCTCTTCGGGCTCGTTACTTTCACGTTCCACCTGGGCCAGCTGCTCAAGGTTAAATAAGGGGTCTCCGAATCCGGCGAAGGCCTTTCTATACGGGTCGCCTTCGGGGAGTGTTCGCAGGGTTACTAAAGAGTTAACCGAAGGGAGTCTCGTTATCGAGACTTTACGTATGAGCCACGGGACTTGCCGGTAATTGTCAAATAATACGTTATTTTCCTTGCTAAGGCTGAAAGGGGCGGTAGGTAGAACCGAAAACGGTAACTGCCCCAATGGACCATGAGAGACAATAAGTAGATCGGTTGCGTCTTTAAAGGTGACTTCAATCGGTTTGAGGAGTTTATTATAAAGATCATAGGCTGTGTCGAGCTTAAAATCCGGAATATCGCCGAAGGTTTCCAGATCCGGAGCAAGGGCTTTGCGCAAATAGGATACGATCCGGCTCAATTCATTGCTTCCTATGGGCGCTGTTGAAAACATCACCTTGCCATTACGAGGTATGGCCCAGACATAGGTGCTCTTCCGGGAGGTGTGAATTAAGATCAGGACCTCGGCCGTATTTAAAAGTGCCTGCACTTGGGGTATCGTAACAGGTGGTGGATTTGTGAAATCAGAGTATTTTGGGAAGCGCTTGTTGATTTCGTCCAGCAGGGCAATTCTGGCATTACTAAGGGTGTCCAGTTTTAAGCGCAGTTTTTCTTTGGTGCCTGGAAGTTGCTGGTTCGGTGGTAAGGCTAACACATCGGCGAGCATTGCTTGCAATACCTGTATCTGTTTGAGCGCGTCTTGTTCATTTCGCACTATGTCGGATAGTTCCTTGTCCGTAACCATTGTACGTGCGCTGCTTGCTCCAAGTGTACTATTAACGGAATAGGTGCCCAGGGCATTTGCCACTTTAAATGCATCTGCAGCGCCGTCGGTCCTGCCATTCACCTCCAGTCGGCTGCCACGGATTTGAGATGCAAGATCGATATACGCGTCAGCGATTATTTTTACTCGCTGATTTTTAATATAGGAACCTCTGCCGGAACTGTTCTTTGACAGTAAAACTTTAAGGGCATCTGAAAAATCCTTTAGGGCCTGCTCGCGTTTTCCTGTTTCGGCTTTAATAACACTCCGAAGGCCGAGCACTTCAGCTGTAAAGTAATGCTTCTCCCCGAAAGATTTGCGATAAAGATCATAAACGGAGTTGATAAGACCCATCGCCTCTTCAAGCCGGTTGGTCTTTATCAGGGAAAGCATCAGATTGGGGTTGCGGGCTAAATACTTCTCATACAAATATTTATTATTCTGCATGCCAGCTTTAGCTAAATCAAACTGTTTTATGGCTTCCTCAAAGTCGTATCGGGCTGTAAGGATATCACCCAGAATCATCCTGGAAGCGCCCATCAAATAGGAATCGGGAGAGGTGCCTGAATCTTCCAGAATGCGAATCCCGGCACGGGCAAGTCTTTCCGCATCAGATATCCGACCCTGGGCGAGGATGGTTTTACCGAGAAACGCTATCGAAGATCCGACCGTTGCGGAATCGCGGCCAAAATATTGAATATGCTCCTTTAAGTGTCGACGTGATTCAATCTCGGATTCAACCGCACGTCCCTGCATGAGAAGATTCTTAGCCAGATTGTATCTTTCAATGGTGATCAAATTTGGGATCGCATCCTCTCCTGCCCGACTGGAGAAATATAAAATAGCGTTCTCAAGGGCGCTGCGTCTATATTGTTCAGCCTCGGCGAACTTTCCCCGGGCTTCCAGAATAGATGCCTCCATAGCTGCCTTTGATGCCTCTCGCCATTTAATAAATATAGGATTGGCACCAGACGTCGGCATGTTATACTCCCGACATAGCGCAATGCCCCTTTCGGCCACTTTCAGAGCTGATTCAGGATCACCCATGCTTACATACAAGTCTGCCAATTCCCTGTAATTGCCTGCCATTCCCGGGCTATTTCTTATATTTAGCCTGAAAAGTTCAATGGCACGTTCAGAATTGCCAAACCAGGTTTCCTGTATGGCAAGCGTACGTATCATATGGAAATTATAAATACGGGCTTTTTCAGCATATCGAAAAGCGGTTCGTGTGTCCTCCAGAGCCTGTCTGAAATGGCCGAGTGTTAAGGCCGCTTTGCCTCTTCGAAGAAAGAAATTTGCGAGATCCCTGTCACTGCTTTTGTCAGGAGGCATGGCAATAGCTGTTTCTTTCGATTTTTCGATTTCTGTCAGATCAGATCGACTCGGTTGATCAAGTATGGCCAGAATGTCGTCAACATGTCGGGGCGGCGGCGTAAATGATTTACCGCTCATGGAAATTGTTACTTTCTTCGCTTCACTTAAAGACATTTTCGTGGCACAGGATGATAAGAGAACCAGAGTAAGAATTAATAGGATAGTTGCGTTAAAAAACGGGGCACCGGTCAAAAACCGGGGAAACGATTGGTCAAAAAAAGTACGATATTTTTTACTGATTGTGCCCGATTTAGCATCTATATTATGCATCAGACTGCCTCAGTTTCGTCAATAATTTTGTATTTTATCTGCTATATGCCTTGATCAGAGCTGTCAAATCAAAAACTGCAGACAGCTTTATTATATTATGGGTTTCACCAACGTTCGATATCATATCACACGAATACCTTCGCAGGCGTATTTCAGGGTCTCGTCGAGGCCTTTCCTGTCAATCTTCACGGTGAGGGGCAGATAATGGAGTATGTCTTGTGCTGTCCAATCCTGACTTTTCACGAGTGTATCAACCTTTATCTCCTGTTTTAAAGTTATAAGGAAGGTGCTACCCATTCTTCTACGGTATGCTGAAGAGATTTGCCCGCAGTGTTTCTGATATGTATTCAATCGCTTTCTGACCGCGAACGCTGTTCCCGGCTTCGTCGAGGGGTGGCGAAAAGGCGGCGATGGCAAACTTCCCCGGAACGATGGCCAAAATACCGCCGCCTACACCACTCTTACCCGGCAGACCCGTCCGATAGACCCATTCTCCGCTGGCTTCATACAGCCCGTTCGTCATCATCAGCGCCAGGACTTTCGGCACATAACTTTCATCGATGCCCCGTTTTTTCGTTACCGGATTGGTACCACCATTTGCAAGCGTCGCACCCATCACCGCGAGGTCCCGTGTCGACACCGCCACGGAACACTGGCGGGTGTATAAATCCAGCGTTTCGGAAGGATTATCGTAGAACCTGCCGTAGCTTTTCAGAAGCAGCACGATTGCGTGGTTATGTATGTTGGTCTTCGATTCCGATCTGTAGACGTCTTTATTGACCCGGAGGGAACGGCCGGCAAAACTGTTCATCGTCCCTATTATTTTGTTCCACCGAGCATCGGAGGTTTCCCCCTTGACGAGACTTACAGTGGCCATGGCGCCGGCGTTTACGAAGGGATTTACCGTGCGGGCTTCATGAAGCTCGATGGCCGTAACCGAATTGAAGGGAAGACCCGTTGCATTAACGCCGATTTTTTCCTCTATGGCCCGGACTCCCATGTCCTGTATGACCCGGCAAAGCGTGAAGACCTTTGAAATCGATTCTATGGCGAAGTGGTATTTCGAATCGCCGATTTCATATACGTCCCCATCTACGGTGACGATGACGATACCGTAGAGACCGGGATCGACCTTTGCCAGATAGGGTATGTAGTCGGCGTTCTTTCCCTCGGTGATGTCCTTGTATTTTTCGTACGCTATTCTCAGTGCGTTTCTGAACTCATTCGGGGCGGGGAACTTTTTTTGAACTGCACCATTTGATTGGACACCGTCCTTCTGCGCACTCCACGCCGAGTTGCTCTCGTTCAACCCTTCGCCGAACGTAATGCAGAAAAACAAGAAGATTGAAATCAACCATGGCAGATAGCCGTATCTTTTTTTCCATTCCGAAATCATGATCATATCTATAGACACTTTTACCTGTTAAAAGTTTGTATGAAAAATCGCACTTACAAAGCCTTAACGGCACTGTGAACGTACTGATATAAAACGTTTAACTCTCCCCACGGCGTTAATCCTGTTTATCGCTGCCTCCCGGCGATCCGTATATATCAAGGTAATTTCCGTCCATGTTCCGGTTAGGCCTTTCGGAACAGACACATAATTGTAAAGATCAACCCGTTTCCCCCGTTCTTTCATTAATTAACCGGTGGCGATCTCTATAACAGAGTTGGCCACCTTCATTTTTCCGTGTCTGACCGCGATGAGGACATCCTGCAGCTCTTCAAAGGGGAAGACCCCTCTTTCCGGTTTCATCTGAAGCCTGTCCGCGATTTCGAGGAATTCATCAGCCTCGGACTTTTTCACGTTATAGAGGGTTTCCAAGGTGCGTCCCCACAGATTTTCACTGTAATTTTCAATAACGATAGGAGATGAACTCACAGGCGCCAGAACCACAATGCCTCCCTTATCAACCTGAGAGAGGGCAGGTTCAACCAGATTCCCTGCTGGGGGAAAGACAATTGCCGAATCCAGTTTGCAGGGTATCTTTTCTTTTGATGTGTCTGCGGCCCAGTCTGCCCCCGAGTTTAATGCATCTTCGATATTTTTTGGAGACCTGGTAGCCACGTATACCTCTATACCCATCGATTTTGCTACCTTAAGGACGCAAAAGGCTGTCGGGCCGAATCCGTAAA
>CAYVXX010000014.1:6229-9969 GCA_964454305.1 uncultured Syntrophales bacterium
CCCATCGATTTTGCTACCTTAAGGACGCAAAAGGCTGTCGGGCCGAATCCGTAAAGGCCCATTCTGCTGCCCTTCGGGGCTTCCGTCAACTTGAACGCCGCGTATCCTGCTATGCCCGGGCACATAAGAGGGGCGATATCGGCGGGTTCTAATTTAGAATCATTTAAAAGCAATGCGGTATCTTCTGAAATCGTTATGTATTCTGCAAAACCGCCGTCCTCATCCCATCCCGTAGACTTGATATCGGGACAATAATTTTCCCTGTCGGAAAGACAGAATTTACATCTTCCACAGGTGCTGTTTAACCAGCACACGCCTGCCTTGTCGCCTATTTTGAATTTTGTTACGTTTTTGCCAATTTCGTCAACGATACCCACAACTTCATGTCCTAAAATCAGAGGCGATTTTCTTAAAGGGAGGTCCCCTTCTGCGATATGGATATCCGTCCTGCACACGCCACATACCAGGACTTTAATCCTTATTTCTCCGTCGTTTGCATGAGGTGTCGGAACTTCCGCCAGTTTCAGTGGTTTTTCATCAATCTTTGCCTGTTTTTCAAGAATCCATGCCTTCATTTTTTTCTCCTATATAATATGTAAGCCTTCGTAGGCGTATTCCAGAGTTTCGTCGAGGCCTTCCCTGTCAATCTTCACGGCGAGGGGCAGATAATCGAGTATGTCCTGTGCCGTTATTCCGTCTTCTCCTATATCTTCGGCTGCGAGATCGCCGGCGAACCCATGGATGAATACACCTTTTCTTACCGCGTCTTCAATGGGAAGACCCAAACCGAACATCGCGGCGATTGTTCCCGTAAGGACATCACCCGATCCTGCCGAAGCCATACCGGGGTTCCCGCTCATGTTGATGTAAACCTTCTCATCGGGATAACCGATAAGAGAGTGGGCTCCCTTCAACACGATGATTGCGTTCAGCTCCTTTGAGGTACTCTGCAGGACATCTATTTTATTTTTGTCAAGATCAGTTACGCTCATTTTTGTAATTCTCGACATCTCGCCCAGGTGAGGTGTCAGTATCGTAGGCCACTTCCTCTTTTTTATTATACCTAAGTCTTTTGAAATGGCGGTGATACCATCCCCATCGATGAGGAGCGGTTTTTCGATTTTCGCTGTGAGCTCTCGTGTCAGATGCTGCGTCTCTTCATTTAACGATAAGCCGGGGCCGATTACCACCATGTCCATTGTTTTGGAAAGCTTGAGCAAGGAATCTCTGTTCGCTAAAGAGATGCTCCCCGAATCCGTTTCTTTCTGCGGAATAAAAACAATCTCGCTTCCCTTATTGGCAATAAACGGTGTCACTGAAACGGGTGCTGCAAGGCGTGAATACCCTCCGCCCGCCTTCAGGAATGACAGGGCGGAAAAATAGGGGGCTCCGAAGTAGCTTGAAGCGCCGGCGATAAAGAGGGCCTCGCCAAAATCCCCTTTGTGGGCGTTTTTGTCTTTCGGGGGAAGCGGAATGTAGTTGTTAATCGCTACTTTTATCGAATCTTTATTATAGAGGGAGGGAGGAAAGGATATATGTGTGACATATAACTTTCCGCAATATTCATAGCCCGGGAAAAGCATATTTCCTATCTTGGGAAGGCCGAAAGTAACGGTATAGTCTGCCTTGACTGCGGCACCCATAATCTCCCCTGTATCGCCATTGATACCGGAGGGAATATCGATACTGAAAACTTTTTTCCCGCTTTCGTTGATCAACAATATAACATCTTTGTAAAGACCTTCTACATTCCTTGACAATCCCGTTCCAAAAATTGCATCAATGATCACATCGCAATGCAGGACATCGCTTTTTATCGATTCGATAGATTCAATGTGTCGGATTTCTATCGGGAGTTTTGATACTGTGTCAAAGTTTATCTTCGCCGCACCTTTAAATTTGTTCACGTCACCGAGAATAAAGACCTTTGCATCTCCACCATTTGAGAGGATTTTTCTTGCGACAACAAGACCATCTCCACCGTTGTTGCCTATACTGCAGATAATCACAAACTTCTTATCCCTTATGCCAGACTCATTCAGTATAACAAAATATGAAGACAACCCGGCATTTTCCATTAATATCTCTTGCGGTATAGCGAGCTTCTCTATGGCGTAGTGGTCCAGAGACCTCATCTCGGTTACTTTGCTTACCTTCATTTAAAATCCCCCTTTATCCCCCTTTAGTAAAGGGGGATTTTTTCAATACCTTCTAATAAAATCAAATCGAAATTATCTTACCGGCCCCGCCGTCTATATATTTTTCCGGATATAAGGACTTTATCTCTTTTATATGTTTTGTGCAATGTGTGGGACAGACCAGATCCAAATCCGTGAGAATGTCAAAATCATCAAATCCGTGCAGACCGCCGATCAGCGCGCATACCTTCCCGAATTGTGAAGCTGACTCAAGTATGGTTTCTACACCCGGATGAGAACATCCCGCGATCACGACGACTCCATTTTTTGTTTTGATTGCCATCGATTGTTCTCCCTGATTGAGCTCACCGGTGGAAAAAACCTTTTCATTAATTTGAATCGGATCACTGACGCTTATCACCTCTTTAGCGCCGGGAGGTGGGGAGCAGGATGCGGGAACATATACTTTAATGTTTTTATTCACTTCAAATAATGCGGGAAGTCCACCGATATGATCCCAGTGATTATGGGATATGAAAACTTGCTCGATTGCAGTTGGATCTATAACAAGTTTTTTCATGTTCGATAGCAGAACAGGGCCCTTTGCCCCGGTGTCAAAAAGAATCGGGGTGGCGTTCTCCGTCTCTACCAGGCAGGCAAATCCCCAATCCGCTTTTAACCCTTTTTTAAAAACATAGTTGTCATAGATAAGTGTGATCTTCATCTTTAGCCTCTTAATTTTTTTACCAGCGACGCAACCCTTTTCCCGAGTTTCGTGCCATTTGCGGCAGTTTGTTCATCAGGTGCCCCGGTACACGATACACCGTAGTGGCCGGTTGCGTCCAGGGGATCTCCGACGATGATCATTCCATATATCAGCATGACCTGTATGATGGAGATCAGCGTTGTTTCTTTACCCCCCGACGGGTCAAAACAGGTCGCGAAAGCGGCGCCTACCTTGTTTTCCATTTTGTTTCGTGTGCCGACAAACTTATCAAAAACCTCTTTCATCTCAGCGGCCATCACCCCGAAATAGACAGGGGAGCCGGCTATAATTCCATCAGAAGATAAAAAATCGTCTTCCGTAACTTCAGATACCGGCTTCAGCACACATTTTACACCTTCAACCTCCTGCACACCTTTTGCTATTTCTTTAGCCAGGGTTTCGGTATTCCCTGTTCTTGAGTAGTACATTACTAAAACCTGCATAGTTGCCCTCCTGAAATTGATGGTTTGATAAAAGGTTGTTTAAAAGACCCCTGAAAGATCTATTCCTTTTTAAGCTCGTCGCTGAGCCATGTAAGATAGTCTATGCTGCCGGCTATCCTTTCGGCATCCTGCTTTTTTTCAGTAGTCGTAAAGGTCTGGAGATATTCTCCCATAATGGATCACCTTACTGGAATTACGTTCCGATCTCCGTCATTTTATACATCATAATCGCCGCCGCATGCGGAAGGCTCAGTGATTCCGCACCACCGGTACCGGAAACGCTCCACTGTTCAGCGACGAGACGTATAAGTTTTTCCGGCAGCCCGTGGCTTTCATTGCCGAGCAGAAGCGCTGTCTTATCTCTGCAGCCGTGGGGAGCATCTCCATTTTTCG
>CAYVXX010000014.1:10069-33213 GCA_964454305.1 uncultured Syntrophales bacterium
TTTCCATTCACTTTTTTTCAGGGTATAAATCTTAATATGATCCGGCAGCGTTGATAAAAAGGACTCCAGATATTGCTTCTTTTCGTCCAGTGTAAGCAACGCCGTCGTATGGTATGTGCTTTTCAATAATTCCTGCACAACCTTGAGGCCCTCTGCCAGAAAAAGCCCCTCCTCGTGACGATACTTTGCCATATTCAGTTTTGACCATGATGTAAGTTGTTGTCTGGTGGGTTTAAGGGTCGTCATAGCTATCGTTAAATATTATTAGTTCTGATTAGACCCCCATTCTTATAGATGAAATCATTAAGAAAGCCGAAATTATAGAGGACTTTGGTTTCCTTCCAAATAAGATCTCGAAAGCAAATTATTTATAAAATATTTTCTACACTTTATGAAATCATATCTTTTCTTTATCTACATACTTCTTAACCATTTGTTCTATCAGAGCTATATTTGCGGTGTCATCTTTTGTTAATACAGGTTCTACTCTCTCTATCTGTTTTGCTATTTGATACATATCTTCGGATACAAGCAGGAGCGGAATATTTAATTCATTGGCCTTTGAGATTACATTTGTAGCAGGCAGAATGTTGTTTGTAAAAACGATACATGCAGTACTGCTTTCCATAGCTGTAATGACCATGTCAGTCCGGTAACCACTGGTAATAACAACTTTGTCCTCTTTTTGAAAAAGAGGATCTTGCAGCGCAGCATCGGCACTCATAGCCCCTGCAAAGATATTTTTTACAATATTATCCAATCCATCTTCGCCGGCAACAACCTTGGTAAACAGACGCTCGACAAGGGTATTTACCGAGAAGTATGCAAGCTGATGCCTGTGAGGAATAATCCCTATTATATTAATCCCCATCTTGTTAAGGCTGTCAAGATATGTATCTTTGAAATAATCAATATCCTGAACCTTGTTTATAATTACCCCTCTGAAATCTACATCCGTCATGTCCACAAACTTTTTCAAAAAAGAAAGGTCGTCCATGACGGTCCTTTCATCTCCACTAACGACTATAAGCAGTTTAGCATTTGTATGTTTTGCCATGGAAATAGCGTCGAGATGTACAGACGCACCATACCTTAAACTTTCCGCACCTTCGATAAACAGCAAATCCTTGCCACTTTGCACATCGGAAATCATTTCAAAAAGTTTTTGCTTTATCGTTTCCTCATCATACATATACCTTATCCTGGAGTGCTCAAAACCTATGCTCATATCTTCGGGATTTTCTTTCAAACCGAAGATATTCGTCATTAAGGCAGAATCATGATCCCAAAGCCGCTTTTTTCGATAATACAGCCTGTCACCAAAAGGTTTTAAGTATGCAAAGTCTTTCCCCAGCGTTTTAGCTAATCCGACGATGATACTGGTTTTTCCGGAGTTTCTGCGTGTTGATGCTACAACCAGCTTATCCATTTATATGTCACCTCTCTAATCGTTTATAATTAGTGTTATTGTATCCACTGCCAGTGGATTAATTTTTATATTTTTATATCGTAACAATTGGCCGAAAGAGCTCCACTCGGCCCCCTTGGGGGCGGGGTGCTTCGTCTATCATATCGTACTACTCTATAAAATTGAGCCTGAGCTCGTAAACACCGGCACTGATTCTTCTTTCAATCTCAAAGTCCATTTTTTCAAAGACATGTCGCATTATGTTATTTTCCACCAGCACGTCTGCCATAAAACCGTGAAGTCCCTGTTTCTTTGCCAGAAATGTAAGATAGGCAAGTATCTCTGTTGCTATCCCCCTGTTCTGACAATCATCTCTTACCACTAATGCCACTTCAGCGGTATGCGTTGCTTCATCTATTCCATACTGACCAACTCCCAGAATTCTCTCTCTCTCTTCCTCTTTTAAGACAGCAAGAATCACCATATCCTTCGTATAATCGATGACCACAAAATCCTGAAGGAGTTCGTGAGGCATATCTTTCCGTCTCGAAATAAACCTTCTGTAGAGACTTCTATCTGACAGGGAATAAAAGAAATCTTTTAACAGGGGTTCATCACTGATCTTTACCGGTCTTAAAAAGATATCAAATCCCGTTTTTGTCGTCCTATACGTTTCCAGACTTTCCGGATATTCCCCCCTCTTTCCGGGAATAAACGCCTGATCTTTAAAAATAATACCTGCTTGCTTAGCTTCCTTTATCAGCGAGGATCTGAATTTCGGATGAGCTATGGCTATCAGCTCCATTGCCCTTTCTCTTATGTTTTTCCCGTGCAGATATGCTATACCGTATTCAGTCACGACATAATGAATGTCACCCCTGTTGAGAGTTACCCCTGCCCCCTCTTTAAGAAAAGGTGATATCCTCGAAATTTCCCCATTTTGTGCAGTTGATTGAATGGCGAGTATTGTCCGCCCATTTCGTGCCATCACCGCGCCCCTCATGAAATCAGCCTGTCCGCCTATCCCGCTATAGAAGATCCTTCCCAGGGATTCCGCACTTGCCTGGCCGGTAAAATCTATCTCCAGGGCTGTATTGATGGCCACCATATTATTATGTTGAGCTATAATCAGGGGGTCGTTTGTGTAGTCGATTGTTTTCAATTCGACCATCGGATTGTCATGTATGTATCTGTAAGTTTCTTCCCCCCCCATACAGAATGTCGCGATTGTCTTTCCACGATTAACATTCTTTTTTGAATTATCTATAACCCCCTTTTTCATCAAATCCACTATACCCTGACTAATAAGCTCCGTATGAACACCAAGATGTCTTTTTTTATCGAGGTTAGACAAAATTGCGTTGGGAATGATTCCATACCCCACTTGAATTGTATCTCCGTCCTTAATCAACCGTGATACATATTTGCCAATCTGTCTCGTCGCCTCAATATCGGTATCCTCCACTTCGTATTTGAGAAGAGGTTCATCATGAACAACAATAAAGTCAACATCATCTATGTGTATAAAACCATCGCCATGTACCCGTGGTACATTATAATTAATCTGGGCCACCACTATTGAAGCTTTTTCCGTCGCCGCCTTAACAATGTCGACACTTACACCGAGACTCATATAACCGTGATTATCCAGGTAAGATGTTTGGATTAAGGCAATATCAATCGGCAGCGCTCCGCTGAGTATCAAGTCCGGAATTTGAGACAGAAATATAGGTGTATAATCGGCCATTCCTTTATTGACAGGTTCCCTGGTAAGGTCAGAAACGAAGAAAAAATTATGCCGAAAATTCCGCTTGAATTTTTCAGCCATATATGGAGAAACACCAAGAGACCATACATGGAGGACTTCAGCATCGAAAAAGGCCTTTGGATGGGATTCCACATAATCTGTGAGGGCATTAACAAGGTATTGGGGTTTTCCACAGCCGGTACCGATAAATATTCGATCACCTCGATTAATATGACTGAATATTTTTTCTTCACTTACAAACTTCCGCGGACATAACTTGGCAAATTTTTCTATTCTCTTATGGTATATCTGAGACCTGAGAGATAAGAGATCCGGTCGATATTCTTCACATATATCTGTAGTACTATCTGGAGCCATCTATATTACCCTTCTTATAGTAACCTCTGTTTTATGTTTTACTTACGGCCTGAACATCTATTGACTGTTTTTAACAAAGATCTAATGTTTGTCAAGTGACAATTATTTTTGACCATTTCCATACTATCAAGCTGATAAACAAGAAAAAAGATCAGCTTTGATGCGAGCGCCAAAACAGGCTTGATGAGAAGAAGAAAAAGGCTATTAGAGGGAAGTGTTCTCGAAAACCTGAGTTGGGGAAACCGATTCGAACAAGGTCAACAAGATAAAACTGATGGCTCATGCCCTCACAAAATATTGGAAAGATGTGTTGATATATTACACGATCATCCAACCCTGTGTCATTTCAGAACAGTAACATTTGAAAAGCTCCATAATAAACAGAATAAAGATGATGATCAGACCTTGTATAGTGTTAGGATTATGAATACTCATGGCCGGAATTGCTCAATATCTGATAACTCCGGCCCCGCCATCTTCCCAATGACTAAATCTGCACAAAAAAGAGTGAGTCTCTCTGCACTCCTCTTTTAAGTCGTTAGTGTAGCTACTTGACCGTAATAACCGGGCATGTAGCTTGTAATATTACATACTGAGCGTTAGAACCTAAAAGCAGTTTCGCTACCTTGGATGTTTTTAAAACTCCAATAAATATTGAGTTAGCTTTTTTTTCTTCGGCAAATTCAACGAGATCTTCCCCGGGATCCATGCCGCGAATCAACAGGTGCTCCTCACAGGGAATTCCATCGTCTTCAACAAGCTTTTTCGCAGATTTCAGGTCGTTTTTGGCCTGATCTATATCTCCCTGACGCTCCCCTGAACCCCCTTTTAGAGAAGTAACCAGGTGAATTTTAGCGTCAAAGGCTTTCGCATATGTCCTGGCCAGACTCAATGCCTTCATCGCCGGACTGGATCCATCGAATCCTACGACAATATCCATTTTACTCTCCTTTCATACCTTCATATCGATGCCGAAACTTGTATCGTTTTGCAAGGTTTCGGTAAGTATCTTCTGGTGGAGATGAGGGGGGTCGAACCCCTGACCTCGGCATTGCGAACGCCGCGCTCTCCCAACTGAGCTACATCCCCAACCCTTTTATCTGATAACAAAAATATCTTATTTGCTTATTGCATTTGTGTCAAGAATTTTATAGTATAACGGCCGTTGAGGTGCTGAATAGCTGTTTTCAATAGGGTTATTATACACGTATAATTGAAGGGGTAAGAGATATGGCAAAAATAGACGCTTTTTTTAATTTAATGCACGAACAGGGTGCATCAGACCTCCATCTCGTTGCCGGACAGCAGCCGGTTATAAGGATAGGAGGAGAGATGGAACGTGTCAAGTATAATGTACTTGAGAATGATGAGCTGAAAGTCATGCTTTACGAGATAGCGCCTGAGCATAAAATCAAGCAGTTCGAAGAAACGGGAGATATGGATTTTGCATATGAAATCTCAGGGCTTGCCAGGTACCGGGCTAATTTTTTCCAGCAGCAGAATGGTGTTGCGGCAGTTTTCAGAGAAATTCCCAGTAAGATAGTAAGCGTTGAACAATTGGGGCTTCCACCTATTGTCGCCAAGCTGGCATCTCTGCCCCGAGGACTCGTTCTGGTAACCGGACCAACGGGGAGCGGTAAATCGACGACCCTTGCAGCCATAATTGATGAGGCAAACCGTACCCGTAAGGATCATATCATCACTGTGGAGGATCCGATCGAATTTGTTCATGAGAGCCAGGGTTGCATAATAAACCACCGGGAGGTCGGCCTCCATACCAAAAGTTTTGCTGCAGCACTTCGTGGTGCCTTGCGGGAAGATCCTGACATTATTCTGGTGGGAGAGATGCGGGACCTTGAAACAATATCTCTTGCAATCGAAGCCGCATCAACCGGTCATCTTGTTTTCGGAACTCTTCACACATCGAGTGCAGCCAAGACAGTTGATCGGGTTGTCGAGGTTTTTCCTGCGACCGAGCAGGCACAAATCCAATCCACACTGGCCGATGGTCTCAGGGCGGTATTATCACAGACCCTGTTTAAGCGCGTTGATAAAGGGGGGCGCTGTGCTGCTCTTGAAATATTGATTGCTAACCCGGCAGTTCGTAACCTGATCCGGGAATCCAAAACTTTTCAGCTTCCATCAATGATACAGACCGGAAGGAAGTTTGGAATGCAGTTATTGGATGACTCGATTATGGAACTTGTCAATCGGGGTTGGATAAGCGTTGACGATGCATACAATAAGTGTAACGACAAGGCGAAGTTCAGACCTCTTTTAAAACGTCCCCCAACAGATTTTACAGAGGTATAAATATCCCATTGTCGGAGGGAAGTAACATGAGAAAACAGGAAATAGATTATGTCTTAGCAAAGATGCTTGATTCACATCAAAATGTCTCTGACCTGAATATTACCGTGGGCAAACCGTTGCAGGTGGAAAGTGCAGGCGAATTAGCCAGTGTTAATATGGATCCTCCTATTACTGAACTTTCCCCCTTTCAAACCGAGATCTTTGCCCTGAATCTAATAAATCAGGATCGCCGTATGACAGAGAAACTTTTCGCTGAAGGGTCCTGCGATGCTTCTTATCAACTCCCCGGCAAGGCCCGTTTTAGGGTAAACATATTCTCTCAGCGGGGAAATTACTCAATCGTACTGCGAAAGCTTGAGACGAGGATTCCGACGTGCGAGGAATTGAATCTCCCCGAGGTCTTTTACAAGATAGCAGAGGAGAAAAACGGGATTGTTCTGGTAACCGGCGCAACGGGTAGTGGGAAATCAACATCACTTGCCGCAATATTAAATGAGATAAACGAAAAAAAATCGGTTCATGTTGTGACCCTGGAAGATCCTGTTGAATATCAGCACCAGCAGAAGAAGGCCACATTTAACCAGAGGGAACTGGGTACAGACTTTGACGGTTTTGCCACCGGTCTGCGTGCCGCCCTCAGACAGGCGCCAAAGGTAGTGCTGGTTGGCGAGATGCGTGACAGGGAAACGGTGGAGATTGCACTAAGTGCCGCTGAAACCGGACATATCGTAATGAGCACCCTCCACACAATAGACGCCGGTCAGACAATTAACCGAGTAATCGGCATGTTCAATTCTGAAGAAGAAACCCAGATTCGGATACGTCTTGCCGACACAATGCGATGGATTGTCTGCCAGAGGCTTCTTCCCAAGGAAGGTGGAGGGCGGGTTGCCGCCTTTGAAATTATGTCAACGAGTCTGAGGGTCAAAGATGCAATCCTCCACGGGGAATCAGAGGGAAAGACCTTTTATGAGATAATCCAGGCAGGCAAGCCCTTTGGCATGGTGACCTTTGACGATTATATTGTTGAATTATACGAAAAGAGACTCATCACCGAAGAAACCGCAAAGGCTTATGCCTCCAATAAGAGTGTTGTCGGCCGTGGCATTGATACTATAAAGAGTGCAAAAGGAGAGACAACAACTGACATAGATAAACTTGAAGTAGACATAGACTACAGAAAACCCGGAAGAAAACAGTAAAGGTAAGAAAAGGAAAACATCATGGAGGAAAAGAAAACACTTGTTGATGAGGTAGCATCAGACACATACGATCCTTTAGACCGGCCTTTTGATTTTGTTGAGGAAGGTGGAAAAACTGCCCTGATCTGCGAATCTGACCCTTCAATAAAAGCAGGAATTATATCTGTTTTAAAAGAGATTGACTATCAAATCACGGACACGGCATCTGCACGAGATGCGCTCAAGGCAATGAGATTTCATGTATATGACATGGTTGTACTGAATGAAAATTTTGATACTGACGATCCCGATGCTAACAATGTACTCAGATATCTTGAGCGCCTTACAATGGGTATCAGAAGGAACATTTTTGTGACACTGATAAGTAATCGATTCAGAACCACGGATAACATGGCCGCGTTTTACAAAAGCGTCAACACTATTGTTAACGTGGAAAACTTAGGTGATTTCAAAACGATTATAAAACGGGGCGTGGCCGACAATGAAGCCTTTTATCACGTCTTTAAAGAAACTATGAAAAAAATGGGGCGGATCTGATTGCTGAAAATCAGGAGGTCTCTTTTAGTAATCCAGCCTTTTGAAGGGCTTTTTCAGCTGTTTCAGTTAAACCCTCGGCCATACAGGATTCAGCAAGTCGTAGATAATAGAAGGGGTTTTGTGGATCTGCGATGATTGCCTTTTCAAAAATAGCTATTGCCTGACGATGACACATCTCCGTTGCCAGTGTATTTCCCAACCTGTTATAGAAGATAGCTGCTGATTCAGGATTTATTCTGATGGCATTTTCGTAAGCAGTGTTCGCCTCCTCAAATTTTCCCTGCTTAACCAGAACATCACCGAGATCGCAGTAATAAAGCGGACTGTCAGACCTATGTTTCAGAGATTTTCTGTAAGCCTTTTCAGCCCTTTCATACTGCCCTGCCTTGTAATAGACATTCCCGAGCCTGTTATAAAAAAGAGGGGCCTCCGGGGGGTCGATGGCAACAGCCGTATTGTAAGCTTTCTCGGCGCCGTTGAAGTCTCCAGCGGCAACAAGGACATTCCCGAAGTTAATGAAAAATGCGGGAGAATCCGGTTCCATACGAATGACTTTTTTGAAGACCTCAACAGCCTTATGTGCGTGACCAGCCCTCAAATATGCATTGCCAAGAGTACATAGCAGATTAACATCCTCCGGCTGGGCAGCAACTGCCTTCTCACAGATATCGACAAGTTTGTCATGTTTTCCTTCATCCACGAAGATTCTAACCAGTTCATCAAACGCAAACCCGGTAAAAACCTTTCCCCTCAGTTCTTTTTCAAAAAGTGTCTCGAGACATCCAACGGCATCTTCCAATCTCCCGCTTTCTCTGTATGCCCAGGCCAGAGACATGATAAGGGAATCTTCACCGGGATTCATATCCGCCAATTTTCCATAGAGGACAGCAGCATCTTCATAGCGCTTTTCTCTCATGCATTCATCGGCAAGATCGTAAAACTGATCTCCTGTCGTTTTCTTGGTCATGACCTTTTTATATTTTTAACGAATCCCCTTTGATGTAATTTGCTATCAACTTTACTGCCTCATCAACCTTACTTAGGGCATCCGCCTTGAGCTGTGAGGCTCTCTTCTTTGAATCCTCAATTTGTCTATCTGCTTCTTCGTTGGCCGCACTGATGATTTTATTCTGCTCCGCCCTGATTTCATCCATAGGGAGTTCTGAAGACAATATTTTATTCGCCTTTTTTTTAGCATCTTCCAGTATTTGTCTGGCTTTACCCCTGGCTTCATCGAGGAGCTTCTCAGCTTCGCTTTCAATCTCTCTTATCGTGGTTTGCATTTCTTCAGGCATAAGAAAAATCCTCTATCTATTGTTTGTTCATTTCATCATATTTTTGGATGATACAATACAGGCCCTGATCGAATACACGAATTGTTCTATTAATAGTTGCTATTGCCTGATGGTGGTCAACGGGTGTAAGAAAAAGTGCCTGGAATTCGGCATAAAGCCACATATGCCTCCTCATCATAACAATGGCGTACGCAGCTTCTTGCAGGGGAATTCCTTCCTGATACCGGCCTTCAGCGTATTGTGAAAAATAATCACACACTTCCTTGTAGGGTTTTTCGCTGAAGTATATTGTCCTCAGATTTCTGTAGAAGTTCAAAGCATGGGGGAAACATTCTTCCGCTAACATAGAATGGTATGATCTTGTCCGGGGATTTGTCCTTACAGCTTTGCACCATTCTCTGGAAATCTCCTCTGCATGACTTTCTGTAATATCTATCAGCTTGTCTGCAAACGCTTTCATAATACTTCTCCTTTCTTAGCTGTTGTCTATAATATTTTTAAAAAGTTTCACCCTGAATCCTCAGGGATTTTTAAAAAGAAAGACATACTGTGTAGTTGTTTTTAACACCTTTCTAACTACGTTTAACTGAGGTCTGAATATTGTTATTAGACCATCTTTGCAGACCACATTCATGCCAAGAATCTTCGAAAAGATCTTTGCTTCTGTTTCCTCTTTTGATCGTATGGTGACCCGGCCTTGATCCGAAGTAATTTCTATAATTATTGGAAGTAATAGAGAAGTTTGCTCATTCTCGTATAGCATTTGCGAGAGATACTCAAGTTCCTTTTTCTTAAAAAAATGTGCGCTCCCGTCGTTACATACCACATGAGGATGTTCTTCCTTCAGGAGTTCGGTGAGCGATTTCCGCTTACGCGGGATCTGTGCATTTAAAGCTTTGAATTCGTCTTTCAGGTATCCTGCAACGAATCCGTCGGGAAATTGATCAGTAGGCATAGGCTTCTCTCTGTTCGATAAGTAACTTTACATGTTTGAGACGAGCAGCCTCTTCCCTGTCTCTCTCTTCAAATTTCATGGTTAAATATTTTATGGTCATATCGAGACCCGGGACTACGACATACTCCAGGGCATTGTTTATTCTTTTTACCTTGTTAATCTCCATTCCTAAAAGTTCCAGGGATTTTTGAAGTTCAGCAAGTTCGATAATGGTCTTCAGGCATTTTTGGGAAAGTTCGGTACTGTGATCCAGAAATGAGGAAGTATCTGCCATGTTCTTCGTCTCTGCTTTTATTTCATCCGCTTTCTCAATTTCGAAAAATGGTATTCTAACCCCCGCGACATTCCTTGTTCCGGCGTTTACCTTCAAGACCATTTCGGATACCAGGAGTTCCTTTTTCAGAGACACGTATCCATGATACCCTGCAGTTATAGACAATGACCTGTAAGCTTCTGAAAATTCTGTGAGGAGTCTGTCTTTAACCGATGCGCATTCTCTGACTGTCTGGAGTAGTTCCATGATCAATATGGAAAGTCTGTCCTTGACAATCTTATGGATCCTTGTAGCCAGCTTAAGCCGGTGCTTGAGACGTGCAAGCTCAATCTTGGTTGGTCTTGTAACCTGTACTTTTTTAGCCATGGCTTACCTTAGTAAGGTGAAGTTTTTCTAACCACCGAATTTGATGCACGGGCAAACAATACCGAAGCAAATTCGGCACATGGTTTGTCCATGCCACCTACCAGAGTTCGGCTTCAAGGATTCGATGTTTCCGGCAGATATTTTTTGATGAACTCTTCACTTATCAATTTCAGATCCTCAACAGGAATCATCGAAAAGATTTTCCATGCTAATTCCAGAGTTTCCTCAACTGTTCTTCTTTCATGCTCACTCTGGGAAATATATTCCTGTTCAAATCTGTCCGCAGCAGCAAGGTAGATTTTATCCCTGTCGCTTAAGGCTTCAGTACCGATAACAGTTGAGATTTCCCTCAGATAGTTCCCCTCTGCGTACACTGCGTATGCCTGCATAAATACATTGTTATGGTCTTCTCTCGTTTTTCCCTCCCCGATTCCCTCACGCATCATTCTGGAAAGAGACAAAAATATATCTATTGGCGGATATATTCTCTTTCTTTCAAGAGCCCTGGAAAGAACAATCTGCCCTTCAGTGATGTATCCTGTAAGATCAGGTATGGGATGGGTAATATCATCGTCGGGCATGGTCAAAATGGGCAAGATCGTCACCGACCCTTCTTTCCCGGTGATTCTCCCAGCCCTCTCATACATAGAGGAAAGGTCTGTATACATATATCCCGGATAGCCCCTTCTGCTGGGTATCTCCCCTCTCATTGCAGCAAGCTCTCGAAGCGCATCACAATAATTCGTGATGTCGGTGAGTATGACCAGCACGTGCAGACCATGTTCCCATGCAAGATATTCGGCTGCGGTTAAGGCCAGACGAGGTGTCGATAATCGCTCGATTACCGGAGATGATGCCGTGTTGATGAATCCAACAGCCTTGCTGAGTGCTCCGGTTTCTTTAAGGTTGGAAATAAAATAGGCGGCGTCGTCATAGCTGACTCCTATTGCTGCAAAGACAGTTGCAAAATCTTCCGTTTCCCCTTTTAAAGCAGCCTGCCTTACTATCTGGGCTGCGATTTTATTATGGGGCAGGCCTGAGCCACTGAAAATCGGCAATTTCTGACCCCTAACAAGAACGTTCAGACCATCTATAGCGGAAATACCTGTTTCGATGAATTCTTCAGGCGGCTGCCGGGATGCCGGATTTATAGGTACTCCGTTAATATCAATATAGTCCTCTGCTACAATAAGAGGGCCACCATCTATGGGGCTCCCGCTTCCATCGAATATCCTTCCAAGTATGTCGATAGAGACGGGCAGTTTCAGGGTTTCACCCTTGTATATTACCTTGCTTTTCAAAAGGTCGACCTCGCTGACGCCACCAAATACCTGGACTACCGTCATTTTCTTGCCTACCTCGATGACCTGTCCGCTTCTCTTCTCACCGGTGCCTAACTGAACATCGACAATTTCGTTGTATCTGATGCCGGGAATGCTCTCAATTATAAGAAGTGACCTTCTCGCAGTGCTTATCGCTTT
Source organism: uncultured Syntrophales bacterium (assembly GCA_964454305.1). GTDB lineage: Bacteria > Desulfobacterota > Syntrophia > Syntrophales > JADFWA01 > JAUSPI01. Next base: position 22,026 of record CAYVXX010000014.1, read on the forward strand.
TGTCTCCCTTGTAAATAGTTGCAGGGATTCCATCATCATATCTCTCCTTCTTGAACCTCCGTACTTTCTTCTATCTCAGACCATATGCCGTGGACATATTTATCAAAATCCTCATTTGGAACATCCTTCATTCGGGATATTCTTTGTAATGTTTTTAACGAGGCAATATCGCTTACTAACGTACCCGATGTGGACATTTCCCTGGCTAATTCGTAAAATTTCATTATTGTGCTCAGCATCATATGGGCCCTTTGGGGGGTCGTATAGTTATCAACCGGATGATAGGCACTCTGCATAAGGAAGTCTTCCCTTATCATCCTCGCGGCAAGAAGGATTAACTTGTCATCTTCAGGTAACGACTCAGGACCGACAAGCCGTACGATTTCTTCCAGTTCTGCCTCTTTCTGAAGTATTTTGAGTGTCATATCCCTTGTGTCTGACCACTCAGGACTGATAGCACTCCACCACCCGTTCGTTGCATCTGCATAGAGACTGTAGCTGGTGAGCCAGCTTATCGTTGGGAAATGCCGTTTATTTGCCAGAGCAACATCAAGTGAATAGAGTGCTTCAACGATCCTGAGGGTACTTTGAGTGACGGGCTCGCTGAAGTCAGCCCCAGGAGGACTTACTGCCCCGATTACAGTAACCGATCCCATCCTGGAAGGGCTCCCCTTACACTCAACCCTTCCGGATCTTTCATAAAATGAGGCCAGTCTTGAACCGAGATATGTGGGGAAACCTTCTTCACCAGGTGTTTCTTCCAGTCTTGCTCCTATCTCTCTCATCGCTTCAGCCCACCGTGAAGTTGAATCTGCAACGAGGAGAATATCGTACCCCATATCTCTATAATATTCAGCTAAGGTAATGCCTATGAAAATACTTATTTCCCTTGCCACAACAGGCATGTTGGACGTGTTGGCAATAAATATTTCTTTTTCCTGCAATAACTTGCCTGTATTGGGGTCCTTTAGCTGCTTGAAGCTATGGAGGACGTCCGCCATCTCGTTTCCCCGTTCACCGCAACCTACATAGATATTTAACTGTGTTTGTGCCCATCTTGCCATCTGCTGAAGTGCAACTGTCTTGCCGGTACCGAAGCCGCCCGGTATGGCCGCCTTACCCCCTAATGCGAGGGGGAAGATGTAATCTATAATTCTGGTTCCCGTAACGAGCAGATTCTCGGGATCCAACCTTTGCTTGTAGAGCCGTGGCTTCCTTGCCGGCCATCGTTGCATAAGTGTAATATTTTTTCTTTCTCCGTCATATTCTACAACTGCAACCGGCTCTTCTACCGTGTAGTCGCCTTCAGATATCTCCAGCAGTTTGCCCTTAATACCTATCGGTATCATTATTCTGTGTTCTACAAGTCCCGTTTCGGGAACGGTGCCGATAATATCACCTTCTTCGACCTGATCACCAGCTTTGACTGAAGGTGTGAAATGCCATTTCTTGTTCCGGTCAAGAGGGAATGTGCGAGCTCCTCTTTCCAGGAAATCACCTATATCTTCCATCATCGTAACAAGAGATCTTTGAACACCGTCAAAGATGCTCCCGACGAGACCCGGGCCGAGCTCCACCATCAATATCTCCCCGGTTCCTTCTACCGGTTCTCCGACGCGAAGCCCCACGGTATCCTCATAGACCTGGATAACCGCTTTATCCTGTTCAAGTCCGATTATTTCTCCTGTGAGTCTTGCCTCGCCTACATCAACAACTTCGTATACTTTAGATCCTCGCATGTCTTCAGCGATTACGACGGGTCCTGAGACTTTCCAGATTTTACCCATTGGTCATTTCCTCACAATTATGCCTAAATCTCTATTGAAAATCCTAACAACTTCTTCATGTAAGATTTGTAGAATTCTCTTACATCTTCTTTTTCTGTTGTAAATTTTGAAGGAATTTCAATTATAATAGGGGTTATCTTCTTACTTTCACTGATATATTTCAGAATATCATCCACGTAATCCCTGAAGTTTTCCGGTATCATAATTATTCCGATCGAGGTATCGTTCACGAATTCCCTTAACGCTTCTCGCACTTTTTCCCGAATGTCGCTTTCACCTTCTATTACCCGATACTTTTCAACGCCGGCGAGCTGCATAAGTATGACCTGATCTTCATTTCCTATAACGGCGATATCTAAATTTTGCAGTGATATCATGATGCTGTTACCAGATAATCCTTAATTTCTGATGGTGGTATGCCATCTTCCAGGGTCTTAAGAATTAGTCTTACATTACGTATTTCCCATTCTTTCAAAATCAGGTACCATAACATGTTGGATGAGGATAGCACTCTCGGCGAAAGCAAATCCTTTAATAATTGAAATTTAAGCTTATCTATTAGTTTATTTATAATTGTAATATTACCGTTTTTTTCAAAGCCTTTGGAAATTTCCTGGGCTAATTGATAATATTCGGTATGTTCCAGTCTACCTGTTATTTCGCTCATTTTGAGTGAGAGAAACTCTCTGACAGTATTAGCCGAGAGCATGTATCCTCCCTCGAGAACAAATTCAGTAACCATAGATTCTTTTTCTCCGAGGACGGATCGAAAAACAATCTGAAGGTTTTCCAGATCAATGATGATGCCCACGGCTTTGGTAACCAAGTGCCCGTCATCTATCCTCCTCAGCGCGCTCAACAGGCCTTCATAATACATCCTGTCCAGTCTGATCTCGGCCTCAGATATAACATCTTTCTCTTTAATATCCTTTATAAGGGAGGCATAATCACCCAGGTTGCACATTACAATAATTTCAGCGATTTCATCCACGCTCTTAATGCTTGATAATTTCTCAAGATATCCCTGATTATAGATTGCTCCCAACAGTGCCATGGGAGCCGACTTTTCCATTAAAACCGTTCTTACGGCAATCTTAATGTTCAGGATGTCGTACTTTTTGATGTATGCATTTGCCAGATGAACGATTTCAGAAGGAGGTTTGAACCGTTCAAGACGCTTCAGACATTCACCAAGGTATTTCCACAGATATTCATCGGCTTCATCAAAAGTTTTGATAGGTTGCCCCCGGAGATAATCACCAATATCGGTATTTTCGATCACTTCCAGGACGTCCTGCATGGTCGATTTTTGCATCATCCAATCGACGTGGTCAGCAGATACACATCTGGATTCTTCACCTTTGAGGTAAGCTGATGTAAATGCATAACGGGTGCTGATTAGGTTCAAATTTTATCAACTCCAAAGAGTTTTTTACCGATTTTGGGCAAAATTTTTGGCATCAACATTTCCAGCCTGGTATCGAATGTATTATTGATACTAACCATGCCGTCGATAGCCTCCATCAGAATCCCACCCATACAATCGATTTCATTAACTTCAGTTATTTTTTCTTTTAATCTGCTATTCTCCTCAATAACTTCCCGAACAACGTTAAGGTCTTTAGGAGAAACAAAAAGCCTGACTTTATCTTCTGTTTCTAAGGCATCGATTGCTTCTTGAATAAGACGGACAAACAGTTCCTTATCATTTATATACTGTGACAGTTCGTCCTTTGCCCTTTTTATGATTTCATTGATAACAGCATCCTTTTCCTTCAATTTCACCTGACGATATTTCAGAGAAGCCTGCGCCAGGATCTTTGATGCCTCGCGATAGGCTTCTGATATGGCCTTCTTCTTTTCTTCCGCAAATCTTAGTTCCTTTTGCCCTTCAGCTTTTTCGATTGATTCTTTCGCCTTAATCTCGGTGTCGCTTATAATTTTGTCGGCATCTTCTTTTGCCTTGTCAAGAATAGCTTTCCTTATTTTGTCAGTTTCCATAGTGTTTACTCCTGCAGCCTGCTACATTAGCTTTAGTATGCTCAGCGCCATGATGGTGAACACCAATCCCAGAACACCAATAAGTTCTACAAACACGGCCAACATCATCGATGCAGTTAATATTTGTCCTTTTGTCTTCGGCAGGAGTGCTATCCCCGCAGCGCAGACAGATCCCTGGAATATCCCTGAGAAGGCTTCAGCAAATGCTCCGATAACGCCGATGGCGAGCACCGCAATTCCGGCGCCACCGGTTGCGGGCAGGTTTGGAATAACTACAGTGAGAATAATAATGAGAATAATCAATCCATAAAAGCTTTGTGTCATCGGTAGAGATGCCAGTACTATGACATTTCTCAACTGACCGGGTTCTTCAGATAATGTTGCTACCCCGGCAGATGCGGCTGTGGCAATTCCTATTGCCGATCCTGTCAGACCTCCTGCTAATGCAATTGCACCTCCAAGTGTAGCTAATGCTTGTAACTCATTCATTTTTTCACCTCACTTTAAGATTTTGTACCTACCAACACGTGTCTCCGGAGTCTCAGATGAAACGGGGCATATTTTTCCCCTCCCCCTTCATAGAATTTCAGTAAGAATTCTACGAAGCATAGTCTCAGTGAATGTATGAAAGCAGCCAGGCTGCTGAGAAGCAAATTAAAAACATGGAAGATGACAAGTATTACTACTGCTATAAGAAAAGCAAGGATATGCCCGACAATGCCCGGGATCAGATTTGCCATGGCAGAAGAAACCCAATCTGAAAGGAGATTAAAAGATGAGGCAAGGTAAAATGTAGCAAGACCCACTCCCGCCAGTCTTGAGTATGACATGATATCTCCCATAATACCAGTCAGTTCAAAAATCCAGAAAATTCCGCCCAGGCCGCCCATCTGCATGAAGCTGGCTATGACAATTAAGGTCAGACCGAAGAACAGGGGATAAATAAAGGCAGAATATGCTCCGGCACTCAGCGGGATAAGTTTTACATGCAGCAGGGCATTAAAGATATAGGGAATACCGAAAATTTCTAAAACAAAAAGCCCGATCTTACTCAGTATTAATCCCCTGTTTTTTTCCTTTATTCCCCTGATCAGAGAGAGTATGTGAGCCGAATTTACATGAACAAGCCCTATTATGAGTGAAAGGATAATAAATGAAATAGGATCTGAAAGGTGTTTTTGCACATGCGACACCAGAGCGATGTTTTGCAGGTCGACGTTGAAAAACATCTTCAGGAAATCACCAAGATAGGTACCGGAAAGTAATCCAAATATGAGACTCGCACTGCCGCTGATGTATAAAACGTTTCGGAACAGATAAAATTCCTCGGAGGTTGGATCATCAACCAGTTTGTAAAGTAAAAATCTGGCCAGTAAAATGAGGCCGACGGCATATACGACATCATTGAGCATCAGGCCAAAGAAGAAGGCAAAGAAATAAGCCACAATCGGCGTGGGATCCCAATCGTCATATTTGGGCAGACTAAAAAGGTTTACAATAACCTGGAATGGTCGAATTCCTGGGGGATTCCGGAGCTTTGTTGGAGGCGTATCCGCAGGATCGGGTTTCTTCGTATCAACAAATACGTAATCTGATGTTTCTTTTAGGCTGGCAGTTACTCTATCAACATTGCTTAGCGGCACCCAGCCCTCGATAAAGGTAACGTACCGAGCCTCCCATGCCTGCTCAAGAACAGACAACCTCTCTTTTTCCGCAGCGAGTACTTCCCTGAATAAGACAATCTGTTCTAAATTCTCTTTGATCATTTTCTGGAGTTCTTTTTCAAATTCATCCCGATCCTTTTTCCGGCTGCGAATTGCTTCATCAATTTCTTTCATGAACTCCCTCAGGGATAATTCCATGTCCGGTATCTTCAGAGTTGCTGCACCGATGTTTTTAATGAGCGTTTCTATCGTCTTTCGATTTTCAGTTCCGGCTACAAAATAAACTGCCACCTCATCTTCGACTGGAACGGCAACATGCTGGAACAAATACTGACCGGCTCTCTCACCAAATGCTTTATAAGCATCCTCAGAAAAGGCTAGGATGTTAGTAAATAAATATGTCCCGGAATATTGCAAATCCTTCAAGGACACATTTATGTGGCGTGCCAGGGGACTGAGATATCTTTCAAGTCCTTTAAGATTTAAAATTTCCTCTTTTAAATGGGCTATTTTCGGGGTAAGTGTTGAAAATTTATCATGAAGTTTGTCTGTCTGGCATGTAATTTCATCGAAAGATTGAGGTTTTATATCTTCAGGTAAACGTATCGCTATTTCTTCTGTCAGGCAGTTTAAAATATCACGAATAAAGGAGAGCGCCGTTTCCACCCGATTTTTATCCTTTTCGATAGCAGCTTTATCGGCCGGTTCCAATTCCTTTGATTCTTCTATGTGAAGGAGTCCGATTTCCTGTAGATGTCTGAGAGCCTTTTCAGACGAATCTTTGAGGGTTATTACCCTCACCTTCACCATTTCTTCTGGAGTGTTTATAAAGATTGGCATCATTTTAAAAAGCTTAAATAGTTTTCAATAAAAAGTTTAATTAAGAATTAAATACTATTATAACTCTCATCGAGGTGGTACTACACTGATTTTATAAATATCGGAGAAGAAGTAGACAATATGTCTGATCAGAACTCATGCCGTTCTGTTTATAAATGAGACAACTTCTTTAAATTATACATAAAACAAATAGAAAGGCAAACCTTTTTTCTGTAATCTTCAGATCTTGAAGCTCCTATAATCTTGCTGAAAAGAATCCTTGAAATGTCAGGAACACTGCCCACAAGTGAATTACCTGTAACGTCTCATTATTCCACTGGAAAGGTTGAGAAAACGATTGACAAAATTCACGCATGATAATAGTTTTGAAACTCGTGAAAAGAGGGAAGAAGGTTTGCAGAACCGTTGACAATGGTTTTTCACATATACCATGGCACTGACACGAGAATTACGTGGCATGATATGCTGTGATGTAATTATTGAAACAGCCTGGAAGTGGCACAGTAAGAGGTTCGAGAATAAATGGTAAAGAAACTTGTGAGTAAAAAAAGATTGCTTGAAATAATTGATAATTTTTCCAGATCAAAGGTTCTTGTAGTGGGAGATTTAATGGTTGACCAGTTTATCTGGGGAAGGGTTTCCCGTATATCTCCTGAGGCACCGGTTCCCGTCGTTGAGGTTACCTCGGAAAATTTTCTCCTTGGTGGCTCGGCCAATGTTATGAATAATATATTTTCCGTAGGAGGAAAGGTCAACGTAACAGGTATCATAGGCTCCGATGATATGGGGGATTTATTGATACGCAATTTCGAAGAGATGAATATTGATACGATGGGCGTCATAGTAGAACAGAGCCGTCCCACCACTGTAAAAACAAGAATTATAGCACAGAGCCAGCAGGTGGTAAGATTTGACAGGGAAAACAAGGATTCTGTAAGTTTGATTAGCATTGAAAAGATGTTAGAATATATTGAAAGTATAAGGGATGACCTGGGTGCGGTTGTTATTTCAGATTACAGCAAAGGGATTATCTCGGAAAGACTGCTACAAGGAATCCGAGAGGTGACAGCCGGAAGGGATATTATCGTTTGTATTGATCCGAAGCAGAATGATTTTTCCCTCTACCAGGGGTTTGATGTAATAACACCCAATCATCATGAGGCCGGTCGTGCTCTCGGTATGGAAATTGCCTGCGAGGATGATCTTATTAAAAGCGGAGAATCTCTTCTCGAAAGGTTTGGTTTCAAAGCCGTTCTTATCACAAAAGGTGAGGAGGGGATGAGCCTTTTTGAAAATGGAGGAGGCATTACTCATATTCCCACTGTTGCCAGAGAGGTCTTTGATGTGACCGGTGCAGGAGATACTGTAATAGGTGTCTTTGCCCTCTGTATGGCTGCCGGGGCGACATTTAAAGAGGCCGCAGTGCTTGCAAATCACGCTGCCGGGATTGTGGTGGGTAAGGTGGGAACTGCTACTGTTTCGCAGGAAGAACTCAGAAAAATGTTATGAGCAAACTTAAGAGTCCGGAGCCGACAAAGCTGATATTGAGTATATTTTCTGCGGACAGAGATCTGCTGGGGGAGATACTGGGAGAGCTGTCGGAAAAATATGGAAGAACTGACTTTATAAGTGAGTTTATACCTTTTTACTATACCGACTATTATACGAGGGAGATGGGAAAATCCCTGGTCAGGAGATTCATTTCGTTTGAAAATCTGGTAAGACCGGAATCCCTACCGGGAATCAAGATTTTTACCAACAGTCTTGAAGAGAAATATTCGAAAAACGATAATAGGAGAGTGAATATAGATCCGGGCTATATATCCAAGCATAATTTGATACTCGCCACAGGGAAGAATTACACGCACCGCCCCTATCTGGGGGATGGCATATATGCCGACTTGACGCTGATTTACAGGAATAAAACCTTTCAGCCGCTCGAATGGACATACCCCGATTACGCTGAAAAAAACGTCACGGAAATGTTCAACAGGATAAGGGAAAAATATCTTGCTCAATTGAAACAGGAACTATGAGCTAACAGGAGAAATATTTTAAATGATAAGAAGTATGACGGGTTACGGCAGGGCGGAATCCACTCTGGAAGGTAAAAAACTGGTTGTTGAGATAAGGTCTCTCAACCATCGCAACATTGAGATATCTACTCGTCTTCCGAGTATACTTTTTCCGCTGGAAGCGGAGATCAAAAAGAAGATAAGTGAAAAATTGTTCAGGGGACGAGTCGAGGTGAATGTTCAGCTCAATTCCAGTGGTTCGAACCTGGAAGATGAAGGGAAGTTCGAGCTGAATCTCCCGCTGATTCGTAATTACCATTCTCTGTTAACTGAGTTGAAAGAGGAGCTTGGACTGAAGGGAGAAATCCCCTTGAATATGATTACCGGGCTTAAGGGTGCCATTGTTCCTTCAGAGATCGAAATGGATATGGAGGCCGTCTGGGAAGAGCTTGAGAAAACCCTTGATCATTCTATTGAAGCCCTCATTGAAATGAGAGAGAAGGAAGGGGGAGTCATTCACAGAGATTTTCTGTTACGGCTTGACACTGTCAAGAAAAGTATCAGTTCTGTAAAATTAAGGATACCCTTGGTCCTGCTCGAGTATAAAAAAAGACTTTCAGATAGGGTGAAGGAATTAACAGATGGTATAGAAATTGACGAGACAAGGTTGTGTCAAGAGGTTGCAATAATGGCTGAAAAGAGTGACATTACTGAGGAAATTGTGCGTTTTGAAAGTCATATCGGTCAATTCTATGAAATGCTGGAGAGTAGTGGGGCTGTGGGAAGAAAAACAGATTTTCTGCTCCAGGAGATGAACAGAGAAGTAAATACCATAGGGTCCAAGAGCTCTGATGCAGAAATATCTTATAATGTAATAGAAATCAAAAACGAAGTTTCCAGATTAAGAGAACAGGCAATGAATATTGAATAAAAACGGGTGCTCAGGGGTCGGGTATCAGGGATCAGTAAAATAAAGATGCAAAAAGGGAACTGGATGAATTCGAAGAAAAATATTGCAACGAACAGCAATGACCAAGGATTATTTGTTGTGGTTTCTGCTCCTTCCGGTGCAGGTAAGACTTCAATCTGCAGAGAAGTTTTAAAAATGTTGCCGAATATGCGGTTTTCAGTATCTTACACCACCAGACCTCCTCGCCCTAAGGAAGAGGATGGCAAAGATTATTACTTTATTTCCGATTTTGAGTTCAAGAAGCGGATAGCAGAAGGGGAATTTGCGGAGTGGGCCGAAAACTACGGGTATCTGTACGGGACATCCGGAAAAACAATGAAGGATTTCTTAGAAAAGGGATATGATCTCATGTTGGATGTCGATCCACGAGGTGCAAGTGAATTGAAAAAAAAATACCCCGGGGGTATCTTTGTGTTCGTTCTTCCCCCCTCAATTGATGAATTAAAAGTAAGGTTGAGACAGAGGGGTTTTGAGGAAGAAAAGATTATTGAGGAACGTTTTGAAAAAGCAATGGATGAAATAAAAGAAATTGTCTGGTATGATTATATTGTTATTAATGACAGTCTAAAATCCGCCATTGATAATTTAAGGTCAATATATGTGGCGGAAAAGAGCAGAAGGGAACGATTGACAGAGACAATAAAAGATTTCTTGTAACTACTCAGGTATGAGTAGTTACAAGGCATAAAGCGCCAAAGGCACGGAGCACAAAGAGATATTGTTAGGTGGTGGCATGGATAAACTTGTTTGTCCGTGTTGACGTAGCACAGGGATTCAGCCTGCTGTTCAACAAATTTTTCTGTTTTCCTCTTTACTAAAGGGGGTTGAAGGGGAGTTCGGATAACTAAAATATTACGAAACTTTAAACCCTTAACTCAAAACCCGAAACTTAATTACTGGAGGTAGTAAATATATGGCAAGAATTACCGTTGAAGATGCATTGCAAAAAACAAAAAACAGATTTGCCCTCGTACTGCTGGCAGCCAAAAGGACAAAACAGTTGCTTAAAGGTTCTAAGCCTCTTTGTGACACTAGGGGCAATAGGGAAATAGTAGCTGCCCTCAGGGAGATTGCTGCTGGAAAGGTTAGGTACGCGCATCCTGAATTTATCGATAGGAAGAAAGTGGAAGTGAAGCCGCTCGAAGATGAAAAACAAATTGAACAATAATGCGAAGGAAAGGTTGATATTCGCTCTTGATATTGGAGAGGACATTAACAGGGCATTGGAGTGGGTTGAACTCCTTAAAGATCATGTGGGAATATTTAAGGTCGGCAAGGAGTCCTACACCCGTTTCGGTCCGGAACTTGTTTTAAAGATACAGGAGATGGGAGGAAAGGTTTTCCTCGACCTTAAGTTTCATGACATTCCGAACACCGTTGCCAGAGCTGCCGAGGCAGCGGTGAAACTGGGTGTTTCCATGTTTAACCTGCATGCACTCGGTGGAAAAAAGATGATGGAGGAAACGGTCATTGCAGTTGAGAAAATGGCAGAGAAGTCCGGTGCTTCCATGCCATGTATCCTTGCTGTAACCGTTTTAACCAGTCTGAACGATGACGATCTTGAGATGTTAGGGTTCAGCGAGACGGCAGAAGAGATTGTTCCAAACCTGGCAAGAATTGCCCTTGATGCCGGTGTTTCCGGGGTTGTAGCGTCTGCTCGTGATGTAGTTTCTATAAGAAAGATATGCGGAGAAGATTTCATAATAGTGACGCCCGGTATCAGGGGAAGTATGAAGGTGGCGGGGGACGATCAGAAGAGAATATTAACTCCCGGAGAAGCCATAAGAAGGGGGGCCGATTTTATTGTCGTTGGGAGACCGATACTAATGTCAGACGATCCTGTAAGTGCTGCTGACGAAATCTGTAAAGAGATTTCCGAGGGGCTTGAACAAGTCAGGGGTCAGAGGCCAG
>CAYVXX010000014.1:33313-35919 GCA_964454305.1 uncultured Syntrophales bacterium
GAAATCTGTAAAGAGATTTCCGAGGGGCTTGAACAAGTCAGGGGTCAGAGGCCAGGGGTCAAGAGTCAGAACAAGTGATGTACCCTGCCTTCTGGGTTGGAGAACTATATCATGCAGGTTATCTATGGTGTTAAGCCCGTTATGGAGGCCCTCCGAAGTGATAGCGGTAAGATAAAAAAGATAGTGGTAGCCAGTGGCAGAAGTGGAAAAAATGTTCGGGATATTTTAAAACTGGCGGAACAGAATGAGATAGAAATAGAGTTTAAAGAGAAGAAATATTTGGAAAGACTTGCCTTGGGAAGTCTTCACCAGGGCATCGTCTGTTTATCTGAAGAATATTCTTACGCCAGCGTAGATAAGATTATTAATAATTGTTGTGAGTCATTAAGAGGAAGTTTAATTCTTGTTCTTGACGGTATTACCGATCCCCAAAACTTTGGTTCACTGATAAGAACGGCTCATTGTTGTGGGGTTAATGGCATCGTTATTCCAGAAAATCGTGCAGCATCGGTTACTCCGACCGTCATGAAGGTGTCTGCAGGGGCTGCTCATCATATTCCGATTACCAAGGTTGTAAATATAGCGAATACTATTGATTGGCTGAAGGAAAAAGGATTCTGGATATATGGTGCCGATGCAAAACTTGGCCGGGACGTTCATTCTTTTGATTATGATGGTCATATTGCCCTTGTTATGGGAAGCGAAGAGAAAGGAATCAGGCCACTTGTCAGGAGAAAATGTGATTTTTTTGTCTCCGTACCGATTTTGGGGAAAGTTGATTCCCTTAATGTGTCAGTTGCAGCAGGGATTATACTCTACGAAATGGTTCATAAGAGGTTTATAAGAAAGAAGTGACTAAAATGCCTAAAGTTAAAAAATGCGCTTTCAGCGCAGCCTGTTTCGGATTTGACCGCGCCGAAGGTGTGTACATTAACTTTAGTTCACTTTAGGCACTTCAAACTTTAGACACTTAAATTTGAGGTTTGAGAATGCCGATATATTTATGGGAAGCGCATACAAGAAAAGGGGAGTTGAAAAAAGGCGAATCAGAAGCTGCTGATGAGTCTACTGTCAGGGCACAGCTTCGCCGACAGGGCTTTAAGCCCGGCCGTATAAAGAAAAAGCCTAAGGATTTGCTTGAAAATATCCCTTTTCTTCAGCCTAAAGTTAAAGGAAAGGATGTTGTAATATTTTGTCGCCAATTCTCTACGATGATCGATGCCGGTCTTCCTCTTATTCAGTGTTTGGATATACTCGGCTCCCAGGAGCCGAACAAGACCTTTGCTAAAATTATCATGTCGATAAAGACAAATATAGAAGGTGGCTCGACACTTACCGATGCACTGAAAAAGTACCCCAAGGTATTTGATGAACTCTTTGTAAATCTGACTGCCGCAGGGGAAGCCGGTGGAATCCTCGATATTGTCCTTGCTCGTCTTTCGGCCTATATGGAAAAGGCAATGAAGTTAAAAAGTAAGGTTAAGGGGGCGATGACCTACCCCGCCAGTGTTCTTGTGATTTCGTGCGGAGTTGTTACGTTACTTCTTCTTAAAGTGATTCCTGTCTTTCAGGAAATGTTTACGAGTATGGGGGGTGCCTTGCCTGGCCCTACTCAATTCCTTATTAATGCGAGTGAATTTATGCAGCATTATATCCTGCATATGATAGGTGTCTTGGTTATCCTGGTATTTGCCTTCAGGAGATATTACCGCACCGAACAAGGAAGGCTTGTAGTAGATCGTATGATACTGAAGGCACCAGTTTTCGGTCCATTATTGAAAAAGGTTGCTGTGTCAAAATTTACCAGGACACTTGCTACTATGGTAAGCAGTGGTGTCCCGATCCTTGAGGGACTTGAAATCGTGAGTAAAACGGCCGGAAACAAGGTAGTAGAAAACGCTTTAATACAAACGAAAAAAAGTATAAGCGAAGGCAAGACAATAGCCGAACCTTTGAGGGATACTAACATATTTCCTCCCATGGTGGTTCAGATGATAGCGGTGGGTGAAGCTACGGGAGCTCTTGACACAATGCTTCTAAAAATTGCAGATTTTTATGATGATGAAGTAGATGCCGCGGTTGACGCAATGACAGCATTGCTCGAACCATTTATGATGGTCTTCCTTGGTGGAGTTGTTGGTGGAATGATAATTGCCATGTATCTTCCTATTTTCCAGATGGCTTCGGTGGTCGGCTAAATAAAGAATGGTCGGGATGGCGAGATTCGAACTCGCGACTCCTGCGTCCCGAACGCAGTGCCCTACCAGGCTGGGCCACATCCCGATTCAGACTGGACGATATATAATCTCTTGACAAAAGTCCACAATTTTTTGCCGTGTCTGAACTGAACAGCGAGCACATTATTCTTCGAATTACTTCGTTCCCCGCTGCTTGCGGCGGGGTTAACGAGCGAATAAAAAATAAAAATTTTTCTTACCCCGATAAACGGGATAAGTCCCGCTAAAGGGGATAAATCCCACTAAAGGGGATAAATGCGTTAACGAATTCGCTTTCTGCCAGAAAGCAAATCCTGACTTACTAAACAGTCGGGGATCCCCGGTAACTTGTTACGGGGAGCTTCAATTGTTGTTTTTGATTTAAAGTAG
>CAYVXX010000015.1:0-35228 GCA_964454305.1 uncultured Syntrophales bacterium
TCATTTTTATTCAAAATACCTTCACCTGTTGCATAATATATCCGCCTTTTCGTTTTTACTTCAGATAGCCTGCCAAGATTCAAAAAAAGCCATGGGAAAACCCATGGCTTTTTTACTTACTATACCAGGAGCCATGGGGGTTTCCTATTTGCCCACGACCCTTATTTGCTTTTTACCATAGAGACTCGACGGGCAGACCAGTTTTTGCCTGCCACCACCAATAAAAAGTAAAAATTCCTGCTCTAAAAACCATAACTGCCTCGCACCTTCAACCAATTTTTTGCTAACATATAAAAATGGCTGATGTCAAGGGGAAAATCCTGTCTTTCAAGACATCTGATTTTCGGTCGTCTGTCCAGAGGCGCCGCCCGGAAAATTTTTAGAAGAGGATTATGAAATGATAACCCCTCAGAGAGGTTTTTTTACCCGGTAAATTTACCGAGAAGCTGGGGTTTTAGGTTTCCTAAAATACTTGACAGTATTGCTGTTATCGGATATCTTTCCTAAGTTATCTGATGAGGATTCCCCGCATAGAGAGTGAAATCTTTAAGTCATGGTTTTTCAATAGTTTTAAGCTTTTCAGAGGTTTTAGGTTATGGGGAATTGAACTGGTCTATGGCTCTTAATTGGAGGCTATTAGTCTATAGTGAACAAGATAAAGTCATCCTTTATTTTTTTATTAACAGTACTTCCAATATTGTTGCTCTTTTCGTGTGCTGTCAACAAGAAGCCCGATCCTGCTGATCCTGCCCTTGTCTGGGGATTTGGAAAAAATGCGATAGAAATTTCCTATACAGCTGACAAAAATCTCAACGTGTATGACGAAAAGTCACACACGGTTCTCATGTGCCTTTATCAGCTCAGCGACCCCAACGTTTTTAATGAGTTGTCCAAAAGTGAAGATGGCTTACGTAAGCTCCTCGGATGCTCGCGTTTTGATCAAAGTGTGCTCGGTTTTATGCGAATCATTGTTCAACCGGGAGAAAACAAGACGCTCTCTTTAGACAGAGCGGAAAAAGCTAAATGGGCAGGAGTAGTTGCGGGATATTATAATTTAAGCCCCGATATGGCCACCCGTCTTTTTGGAATTCCAGTCGTTACTGAAAGAAAGTGGTTATTACTTAAGGAACCGATTCCGGGTAATCTTTCAGTTGATCTTTCTTTAGGTCCCAACAAAATTAACCAGAGTGGGAGTAAGTGATGATTTCAAAAAAACCGCTTTTCTGGCACCAGGGCCTGTTTTTGCAGCCACAACATTTCCAATATTTAGATTTATATTTCCAGTCGTTGCTTTCTCCCGTACTGGAATATCAGCAGCCCCATTTCTGGGGAATCGTTGACATGGATGTTAACGAAGCCGCCCTGGGGAATCGAACCTTTGAGTTATTAAAAGGGGAGTTTTTATTTCAGGACGGTACAGATGTTGTTTTGCCGGGCAACTGTGTAATTCAACCCCGGTCATTTGAAGAAGCATGGGTGGAAGGAGAAAGGCCGTTTACGGTGTTTCTTGGACTGCGCAAATTTGCTCAGGATGCACATAATGTAACAGTTCTTCCCCAATTGGATAACGTTTCCGGAATAACTTCCCGGTTTGTTACAACAGAAAATCCTGAAGAAATGGCCGACATGTATAGAACAGGACCTCCGGCTCAGGTAAAAAAATTACATTATGTATTGAAGATTTTCTGGGAGAATGAACTGGAAGAACTGAACAATTATTATCTTATTCCTCTGGCCCAGCTCATACGTGATGGTAAAGAGATAAAACTTTCCGACAAATTTATTCCACCAACCATATCTGTATCCGGTTCGGATGAATTGGTCAAAATCATAAAAGATATTCGTGACCAAGTGGCTTCACGGTGTCGTCAGCTTGAAGAATATAAAAGTCCCAGGGAAATCCAGTCTACAAATTTCGAATCCGGTTATATGATTTATCTTCTGGCCCTTCGTTCTTTGAACAGATTTGTCCCGGTCCTGTTCCATTTAACAGAAACGCCAAACATTCATCCCTGGGTCTATTACGGTGTGCTAAGACAGCTTATAGGTGAATTGAGCACATTTACAGAGAATATTAGCGCAGCGGGTGAATTGTTTGACGGGACAAAGGTATTACCTTTATATGATCACCAGGATCTCTGGACCTGTTTCTCTGCAGTTCATGACTTGGTGGGCAATATGCTCAACAGGATTATTATCGGTCCCGAGCATATCATCCGTCTTAAGCGCGATGAGAACTATTTTACAGGAGAAATTCCCCTTAGTGCCTTTGACAGCCGTAATGCTTTTTATCTTGTTGTCCGGACAGATGAAGAACCGGATAAGGTGCCCGAAGACATTCAAAAGGTCGCAAAATTGAGTAGTTCTGAGTATATCGGTACGGTCATCTCCAGAGCTCTTCACGGGATTAAATTGGAACAAAGTTCGATTCCCCCTCCGGGACTGCCGAAACGCCCTAATTCTTTTTACTTTAAGATTGACCATAAAAGCTCACAGTGGGCAGAGGTGCAACGATCTCAAAATATCTCATTTTACTGGGATACAGCACCGGAAGATGTAGTGGCACAGATAGTCGTCCTGCGTGGAACATAAATGTGAGTTTCAGGATTGCAATAGCAGGTTTCGAGTTTAAAAGAAAAAAACATACACTAACTTGAGACTTTTTTCAGAAGGAAGTTTTATGCGTTTAATAGATTGTTTTATAGAAATCATTACTTATACATCCCATTTCTCGCAGACAGCTGAGAAAAAGCATCCCACATTTGAGAAGATAAAGGGCGACTATGCAATCCTTTTTGAGCAGTCTGAACAATATTTAAAGAAGGGAAAATTTTCTCCAGAAGAGTGTGATATGGCACGGTTTGCAGTCTGCGCCTGGGTTGACGAATCAATTTTGTGTTCATCCTGGGAAGGAAAGGTTTCCTGGGGACACGAACAATTGCAGCGAATGTATTACGGAGCGACCAATGCAGGTGAAGAATTCTTCGACCGCCTGCGCGGACTCGATCCTGATGCAAAAGGGGTTCATGAAGTGTATGCCTATTGTATAGCTTTAGGTTTTAAAGGGCTGCATTTTAAAAAAGAAGATGAATTTAGACTGGAAAATATCAAATCGTCTAATCTTAAACACGTTTCGACCGGGGAAGTGCTTGATGAATCTTTGCGTGGTACGGTAAACCTTTTTCCGGGGGCTTACAAAGCTGCTTCGGATGACGAAAGACATAAGTTCAAGCGTCCGTTTTCCTTGTTTACGCTGATATTTTTGATATGTCCGCCTCTTCTCTTTGGGGGTTTATTTCTTATATATCAAAATATCTTGCGGGAATTTGTTGTCAATTTTTTTGGGAAGTAAATTTGAAAAAGATTCTTTCCGGATCGTAGTTTATAAAGGATACTTAGGCACAGGTGTATAGCAGACAATGAAAGGCATTTTACATACAATTTTCAAAGTAGGTTTGTATCTTTTAGTCATAGGTCTACTTGCTGCCGTTGTTTTCTGGTTTGTATTGCGACAACATTGGCCCTGGTGGGTTGGTCTGACTATATTGGCTGGATTGTTCGGGTTATTGATGGGGATACTCTTTCTCAAAAAATATTTTTTCAGGCGTAGAGAAAGGCGTTTTGTCAGGCAGATTGTTGCTCAGGATGATTCAGCAATTGAAGGGGCGCCTGCTCATGAGCGGCAAAAACTCAAAGATCTGCAGGTGCGCTGGCAGGAATCGATTAATCTCCTGAAGGGATCGTATCTGAGAAAGCGGGGCAGTCCCCTTTATGCACTGCCGTGGTATCTTGTTATAGGAGAAACCGGCGCGGGAAAAACAACGGCCATTAAAAGCTCCCGTTTAACATCTCCCCTCACGGAGTTAGCCAGTACGCCGGGGATATCTTCGACTAAAAATTGTGACTGGTGGTTTTTTGAAGAGGCCATTATTCTGGATACTGCTGGGCGCTACACGATTCCTATTGATGAGGGGCCGGATAAAGAAGAGTGGGAAAAATTTCTGACCCTCCTTACAAAATATCGCAAAAGAGAACCCATAAATGGTCTCATTGTTGTCATTAATGCCGACAAAATAATGGATGCCGATCAGGATGTCCTTGCGGGGGAAGGTCAAAGCATACGCAAGCGCATTGATGCGCTGATGCGGGTTCTCGGGGCCAGGTTCCCTGTGTATTTACTGGTTACCAAGGCTGACCTGATCTCGGGAATGACTGACTTCAGTTTTCTTTTGCCAGAGGGAACGTTAAATCAGGCCATGGGGCATTTAAACGAAAGCTTGACAAATAACTGTGAGGAATTCCTTGAGGAGACAATGAACACCGTTTCAGACCGCCTGAAGGATATCCGCCTTGAGCTCATCAATACTAACGAAAACATCAGTCCGAATGTACTTATCTTTCCGAATGAGTTTGATAGATTACAGCCTGGCCTCCAGGCTTTTGTAAGAGGTGCTTTTAAGGAGAGCACATATCAGGAAACTCCTCTTTTACGCGGTATTTTCTTTAGCAGCGGGCGTCAGGGAGATACTCCTCATCCCGCATCATTTCAAGATTCTCTCATGAAAGAGCATAGGGACGTTATCAATGGGAACCAATAAAGGCTTTTTTCTCCATGATTTTTTTGGCCGTATTCTACCTGGAGATAGAAACTTGTTTACGCCTATACTGGAGTTTCTAAAATGGCGGAGATTGACAAAGAATCTGGGCCTTTTATCATGGGTGGCTATATGGTTAGCGCTAGGCGGAGTTCTCAGTTTCTCATTTGTTAAGAACATGGACGTCCTGACGGGGTTTACTGATGATTTTGCGAAACCTCCCGCGTTGAAGGAAAGCATGTCGGAAAACCTGATGATTATGGATAAGTTCAAATATGAGCTTCTGGAGTTAGATAATGCCAATAAAGCCTGGTGGATCCCGAGATTCGGTCTTAATAAGAGTTTAGAGGTTGAGTACATACTGAAGAAGTCGTATGCAAGTCTTTTTCGAAAGGGATTTTTGACTCCAATGGATCAGAAAATAGGGGCAAATCTTGAACAAATGACATCAAAAACGCCCGCCGATGAGATAATGGTATACGGAGAACACCTTGTGGCACGAATCAACCTCATAAAGGCGCATCTGGAGGGCAAGACCATTGGAAGTTCAGAATATGTTTTCAAGGTTCTACCTCGCATTCTTGGAACACTGGACAAAAAATTGCTGCCTGAAATAGCCGCAAAATTTGGAGATATATATTTTTACTATCTCAAATGGGGCATTGACGATATAACCGCGCGCTCGAAAATGAAGGAACTACAAACCGCACTTGTGAGTTTGATCGAGAAAGAAAATTCAACCCTTTACTGGCTTGTAGACTGGGCCAACAGTGACCCCACGATTCCCGATGTTACACTGGGAGATTTCTGGGGGCCATCGGACTCGGAAAAATCACGTAAAGATGTTATTGTGAAAAGGGCATTTACTGTCAAGGGACACGAAATAGTCAAAGAGTTTATAAAATATTTTGAGGTTGCCATTTCCGGCGAAAAAGATATTAGCGATAAAAAAGAGCAGTTTGATTCCTGGTACAGAAAAAAATATTTTCAGATGTGGAAGGAATTTATCGGTTCGTTTTCCGATGGACAATTCAATCTGGATGGTGCGGATGAGTGGCAGAGCATGACCGCCACTATGACAACGTCCCATAATCCCTATTTTGATATTATTGAACGCTGTACTAATGAATTAAAGCCGTTTGCTGACGGAAAAGATGTTCCCGTGTGGATTGTGCAGGTAATAGAGATTCAGCGTATCATTGATGATGCTGCCAGGGAGAGGGACGTCAGCGAGGACAAGTCAGTTTTGACGAAGGTTGCTCATGGAGGTGAGAAACTGGTGAGCAAGGTTGTAAAAGAAGCCAAGACTATCAAGGATAAAAATGAGGAAGAAAAACATATACAGGCGGTGGCAGTCTTTAATAACTATATTAAAAATCTGGGGGAACTCTTGCCCGTTTCTACGGCGAGGAGTCAGGCGTATAAAGTTGCCTCGGAATTTTTCCCGTATAGCTTAAAGCCGTCCGAGAGTAAATCACCGGTCTTTTCTGCCTACGGTGAGACACAAAAATTCAAAACCTATCTGAAAACAGGGGCTGAAAACACGGAAGCTTTACAGCTCTTAAGCGGTCCTCTCCAGTTTTTAATTCATTATGTCAGCATGGAAACTGCGTGCTCTCTTCAGCATGACTGGGAGGATATCGTCCTCGGGGGTATTCAGGGAGTTGCCCCGGAAAAATTGCCCACGCTGCTCTTCGGGCAGAACGGGGCAGTCTGGAAATTCGTTCAGGGGCCTGCCGCCCCGTTTCTGGGCAGGAATCAAAACGGTTATTTTGCAAAGAAAACACGGGGAGAACGTATCCCGTTTAAAAACGATTTTTTCACTTTCATAACACAGGGAAGCGAAGTAAGCACTTCAATTCAACCGGAATACAAGGTTATGGTGAAGGCCCTCCCGATTGACGTAAATGATGGAGCGCAAAAAGAGCCCTATGAAGTGGCGCTGGAGCTTCAGTGTGTAAAAGGGAAGACACGACTGGAAAATTACAACTATCCGGCCGGTCAGCTGTTTACCTGGTCTCCGGAAGATTGCGATGATGTGACATTGCAAATTTACCTTGAGGGGGTAACTCTGACCAGGAAATATTTGGGGCACAATGGTTTCCCGAAATTCCTGTCTGATTTTAAAAGCGGCGGGAAAAGCTTTACAGTTGACGATTTTCCTGAGTCCAAAGGAATCCTTCAAAAGATGAATATCAGTGAGATTAAGGTATCTTATGAATTTACAGATAATAAACCCGTTATTCAGCTATTAGAAAAGGTTCCGCAAAAGACGCCGGAGGTCATAGCTACCTGCTGGGACCGATAAAAAAACAGGAGGCAGTAAGCAGCAGTCAGAAAGTAGAATTGAAAGGGATAATATATTTTCCTTATCCTGAATTCTAACTCCTGACTTCTGAATTCTAAGAAAATTATGGAACTTATTGAACTCGGGAAAATACCGGTCAGTCAGGACAATCCGTCAGGGGAGGATGTCCGTTTTCAGCCCGAATACGAAGAGCTGCAAAACGAGATTGAAAAGCTTACCTCTCCCACTGTGGAAGGGGAAATTGACTGGGATAAAGTTATTAAGCTTGGTGCAACCATACTCGCCGAAAAATCAAAGAACCTTCTGGTTGCAAGCTATTTGTCTGTTGCGTTAGTCCATTCCAAGGGATTGGAAGGACTGGAATCCGGACTGACCGTCTATAGGGAATTACTGGAAAATTTCTGGGAGACCCTTTTCCCTTCGCAAAAAAGGATGAGAGGACGACGGAACGCAGTAGAGTGGTGGAAGGACAATATCCTGTCGACTGTCAGATCTCTTCCACCGGATCCTTCATTTGGCGAAGAGAAAATTGACAGGTTTACCAAACATATTGAAGCCATTGATACTTTTCTCAGTGAACATATGGATGATGCCCCATCCTTACATCAACTGCAGGAAAGTATTGATAGAATGAAGTCCAAAGCCGAATCAGAGGAGGTAAAGCCGGGAGAAGCATCTGTTAAACCGGAACCTACATCCGCATCACCATCGAAAACAGCTGGAAAGCCGGAAGAAGACACGGAAGCTTTATCAGAACAAGACTTTCAAAAAATGTTGCGCAGCGGATTGGAAACTCTAAGCCAGGTAGCAACACTGTGTATGAAACAATATCCATCTAATGCGATGGGCTATAGATTGACAAGGATAGCCGCATGGTTACCTGTAGAAACACTTCCGCCTGTTGAGAATAACAAGACGCGTATCCAACCGCCGATGCCTGGAATTAAAAATGCTATTGAAAACCTTTATCAACAAGGGAATTTTAAAGGTCTGCTGGAATCTGCCGAGGCCAGGGTAGGACAGTTTTTATTCTGGCTTGATTTGAGTCGTTATGTTGCCGAAGCGTTAGAAAAGCTGGGTTATGGAGAGGCTCACGAAGCCGTTGTTCAGGAAACCGCTATATACGCGCGTCGTCTGTCGGGGATTGATAAATTTACGTTTTCAGATGGGACTCCATTTGCTGATGAAGACACCAAAGAGTGGCTAAAAGAAATTACGGCAGACAAGACTGGCACGGCAAACAATGTTTTTGCTTCTTCTGAAAGTGCCTCGGGAGATTATGAAGAAGCACATATTGCTGAAGTGTACGCTGAGGCTGATTCCCTGATAAAAGAACAAAAGATATCCGAAGCTATACAGCTTATGCAACAGGAACTGAACAGCGGGATTTCACAGAGAACCAGATTTCTATCGCGGATAGCCTTGACAAGATTGTTGATTGATGCAAAAAAAGTAAGACTGGCATTGCCACATCTTTTAGAGATTTTAAGCGATATAGAAGAGTACCATATTGACAACTGGGATCCTGCTCTGGCCCTAAAGGCTCTGATAGAAGTGCACAGGGGCTTGAAAGCTCAAAAGGACAAAGATCTTCAAGACCGGGCAGTCGAAACGCTGGATCGCATTGCTAAATTAAATCCGGTCGCAGCTTTACGGCTGATTAAATAATCGTAGAGGCACAAAGTAACAAAGGCACAGAGACCATTGCAAATTTGACAAGTTTGTAAAAAGTCTTTTCGGAGGGAATCGAAGCATTTTGGGAAAAAGATGATGATAGTGACCGGCGTTAAGAAAATCTAACTGTTTGAGTGCATAAGCACGAGTTTTAGATTTTTAGCCGGTCAATAACAGCATCCCCAAAATGGTTCTGAGCGAGGAAAAGTGACTTTTTGCGAGAGCATCAAAACTTAGTTAACCAGACAAACCAACATAAGGAGGTATATCATGGCAAAAGAAGGTTCGGTTGCTCCCAAGGAACGCGTAAATATCGTATACAAGCCGGCAACGGGAGACGCAAAAGAAGAGGTAGAACTTCCTCTGAAGACTTTGGTTGTAGGAGATTTTACTCTGAGAGACGATGATACCCCGGTTGAAAGCCGTAAGACAATTAATGTCGACAAGGATAACTTCAACGATGTGCTCAAGGCTCAAGATGTGAGGCTCAAAACGACGGTAAAAAGCACGATGTCTGAAGCCCCTGATGCCCAGTTGACCCTGGATCTCGATTTTAAGAACATAAAAGATTTTGATCCGGATGCTATCGTACAAAAGATACCTGAGCTTAAAAAACTTATTAATCTGAGAGATGCCTTGAAAGCCTTGAAAGGCCCTTTGGGCAATGTTCCCGCTTTCAGGAAAAAAATTCAGGAATTGGTAAAGGATGAAGGAACCAAGGCCCGTCTTCTTAAAGAACTTGGCATAGAATAATAAGGAGGAAGAATTATGGCTGAAGAAGAAAAAAAAGAAGCTTTAAAAAAAGAAGCCGAGGTTACTGAAGAGTCGACGCTCTTGGACGACATCGTTCAGGCCACCAGGATTAAACCTGCGGATGATGCTTATCAGATAACCAAGCGGGGAGTCGAGGCTTTTATAGACGAGCTCCTGAAACCGGAACGTGAAGGGGTCAAAGTCAGCCAGGGTCTGGTGGATGAAATGATTGCTAATCTGGATCAAAAACTCTCTTCTCAGGTAAGTGTTATTCTGCACAATAAAGATTTCCAGCAACTGGAATCTGCCTGGCGTTCGCTGAAGTTCCTGATTGACCGGACCGATTTTCGCGAGAATATTAAGGTTGAGATTTTAAATGTCAAAAAAGAAGATCTGCTCGACGATTTTGAGGATGCTCCGGAAATCACCAAATCAGGTCTGTACCGCACGTGTTACACTCAGGAATATGGCCAGTTTGGCGGAAAACCTTATGGCCTTATTGTTGGTAATTACGAGGTTGGCCCTGGCCCCCAGGATATTAAATTATTGCAGAATGTGGCAAGTGTGGCAACCATGGCACACGCCCCGTTTGTTGCCGCAGCCGGGCCGGGGTTTTTCGGTCTGGATGATTTTTCCGGTCTGCCCAACCTGAAGGACCTGAAGGCAATTTTTGAGGGTCCCCAGTATGTCAAATGGCAGTCATTCAGGGAATCGGAAGATTCACGTAATGTGGCCCTGACTCTTCCCCATTTTCTGCTCCGTTTGCCCTATGGACAGGACACCCAGCCGATCAAGAGTTTCAATTACAATGAAGATGTTTCCGATGGTAATGACTCTTTCCTTTGGGGCAATGCCGCTTTTGCCTTTGCTTCAAGGATCACGGACAGTTTTGCCAAATATCGCTGGTGCGCCAACATCATTGGGCCACAGGGAGGTGGCGCGGTAGAAGACCTGCCCATGTACCAGTATCAGGCTATGGGTGAGCTTCAAACCAAGATTCCTACGGAAATTCTTGTTTCCGAACGCCGGGAGTTTGAGCTTGCCGAAGAAGGGTTTATTGCACTTACTATGCGCAAGGGTAGCGATAATGCTGCTTTCTTTTCAGCAAACTCTGTTCAGAAACCCAAGAACTTTGGTACCTCTAAGGAAGGAAAAACTGCTGAACTGAATTACAAACTCGGGACCCAACTGCCATATACGTTTGTGATAAGCCGCCTGGCTCACTATATCAAAGTCATCCAGCGGGAAAACATAGGGACATGGAAAGAACGCGGCGATCTGGAACGAGAACTAAACAACTGGATACGCCAGTATGTTGCCGACCAGGATAATCCGTCTCCCGGTGTACGGAGCAGGAGACCTCTCAGGCAGGCAGAAATCACCGTATCCGATGTTGAAGGTGATCCCGGATGGTACAGAGTTTCCCTTAAAGTAAGACCCCACTTCAAGTATATGGGTGCTTCGTTTACTCTATCTCTCGTGGGGAAACTGGACAAAGAATAATAGTTAGCAGTCAGCCATCAGCCGTGAGCTTTTAGCTGTGTGCTGAAAAGTTGTAAGTAAGGTTTTATTCTGTAGTATTGCTTGTATAACAGGGCTTAGACCCCTGCGGTAGCAGCAACCCTGACGGGTTGCCTTACTAAAATTTTGAACAAAAATTAACTAAATTGAGAAAAGGAGGATTGTAAACCATGCCAATGCCATGTCATCTTTCAGTAACGGGAAAAAATCAGGGGAAAATGGAAGGTTCTTGTGACATTAAAGGTCGTGAAGGAACAATACTGGTATATGAACTGGACCATACTGTTGAAATTCCACGCGATCCGGGAACGGGCCTTCCCACGGGAAAAAGGATACACGGACCGTTGACTATTACGGCGGAGATCGATAAAAGTACACCCAAGCTTTACCAGGCACTGACCAGTGGAGAGCAGTTAAGTGAAGTTGTAATGGATTTTTATCGCATCAGCCCGACAGGTACGGAGGAAAAATATTTCACCGTCAAGCTTGAAGATGCGATCGTCGTCGCCATGGATCTTAGCTTTCCCATAACATTCGCTTCCGAGTCCGAACCATTCAAGCATATGGTGAAGATATCCTTTACCTATGGGAAGATAATCTGGACGTGGCAGCCTGACGGCATCGAAGCTGAAGATTCGTGGAAGGCGCCGAAGGAATAGAAACAGTTGTCAGTAAACAGTGGTCAGTATAAACTAATTGCTGACCGCTGATTACTATAGTTTACCTAACCGCAAAGACGCGAAGTACGCAAAGAAAAACTTGAAATAATAAAAGAGAAAAGCTTTTTATCACCAAGCCCAATCCTTATTATTTATTCATGAGTTTCAACTTGTGAACAAAGGGATTTAAAACTTTGCGTTCTTTGCGCTTTTGAGGTGGATTGAATCATGCGTGATGAAAGGCTCTTAGAGCGAATCTACTTGCTGGAAAAAGACCCTGACCGGCGGGAAGGCCACGATCCGACCCGCCAGATCAATTCAATTCTAAGTCACCTGCAACGGGTCCTCAATACCAAGCAGGGCAGCGTACTCATTGCCGATGATTACGGGATTCCGGATTTTACAAATTTGCCTGGTGCTTTTTCCACCGGATCGACCCATGAAGTGGAACGTATTATTAAAAACGTTATCGAAAAATATGAGCCCCGTTTGACTAAAGTACGCGCCAGTTTTATGCCTCAAGAAGAAAACATGCTGGCCCTGCGTTTTGAGGTAGATGCCAGATTGGCAACAAAGGAGAATATCCCTGTTACCTTTGAAACGGTAGTTGATGCCGGTGGAAAGATAAATATCAAGGAGTAAAACAACTATTCAGCCGAGCTTTATGCTCCTATGCGGGGCTAAAGAAGATATTTTGTAAAATTATATTTTCGGTTATTGCGAGGTGCCGCGGCAATCTCCTATAACTGCGGTGAGTTAAAGCGTACTTCGATTACGTCAGGTGGATCGCAATGACAAGACGGTATCATACAGGCTTTCAGTCATTAAGACTGAACGTTTGAAATTTTAACCTTTGAACTCGAAACTTCGAATTGTCCTTATGTTTGACCGTTATTATCAACAGCAACTCTTAGATCTTAGGGAACTGGCCAAGGAATTTTCCAAGGCCCATCCGGCCCTGGCTCCTATGCTCAGCGGGAAGACGTCCGACCCTGATGTGGAAAGACTCATGGAGGGAGTAGCCTTTCTGGCAGGGATGCTGCGGCGGAAGCTGGATGATGAATTTCCGGAAATTGTCCATGGTTTAATCCAGCTTATCTTTCCTCATTATATGCGTCCCATTCCATCCACTACGATTATTTCATTCAGGCCAAAACCGGGGCTGAAAGAGGCAATTAAAGTTCCATCGGGAGTCGAAATTGGCTCTATCCCGGTGGATGGGACATCATGTATCTTTAAAACTTGTTCGGACCTTGAGATCTACCCCCTGAATCTCGTGGATGCGAAACTTCTGGAAAGGCCAGGGAGCCCGTCGCAAATCAGCCTCACCCTTGAATTGAGGAACATGAGTCTGTCAAGTTGGGAAACTGAGAAATTAAGTTTTTATCTCGGCGGGAACTATCCTGATGCGGCAAATCTTTACTTCTTGCTAAGCCGTTGCGTGAAAAAGATCCTCATAAGGCCGATAGAAGGGGGAACTTCCTTAGAACTTCCCCCGGATGCAATTGTTCCGGCGGGTTTTTCTTCGAAAGAAGCCCTCTGGCCCTATCCCAGCCAATCTTTTCCGGGTTACCGAATCCTGCAGGAGTATTTTATCTTACCGGAAAAGTTCCTCTTCTTTGACCTTGTTGGTATAGATAAGTGGAGAGATAGAGGGGACGGTTCAGCCTTTGAGATATCGTTTGAGCTGGGGAATGTCCCAATCGCAGTACCCAAAGTCAAACCGGAAAATTTTGTGCTCTTTGTTTCTCCTGCTGTCAATGTCTTTGCCCATGAGGCCGACCCCGTCGTCGTTGATCACCGTCAAACAGAGCATAGGATTCGGCCTACCGGTGGGAACTATCAGGTTTACTCCATAGATAGTGTAACAGGGTTTGTACAGGGAAGCGTTGAACAACGTGAGTACGTTCCGTTTGCTTTATTTGGTCAGAAGGAAGATGAGATGCCTGTTTATAATGTTACCTGGAAAAAATCTCTCATTGATCAATCATCGGATGTCTTTTTGAGTTTGACTTACCCTCCCTCAGCCGAACTTGCTGTCTCAGAGATACTATCCATTTCTCTTACATGCACAAATGCTTCCCTTCCGGAGAACCTGCAACTTGGAGACATCTCCCAACCTACCCCTACTTCACCGGAACTTATGGAATTCAAAAACATACTTCCCCCTACAACTCCGATCCAGCCCCTTATAGGAAGCAATATGCTATGGCAATTTTTATCGCACCTCTCACTGAACTATTTGTCTATTGCACATGCCGATAATATAAAGGAGCTTCTTAACCTCTATATTTTTCCGGAGGGCCGTGACAGGACTAAGATTGCCGCTAATAGCAAGCGTGTTGAAGGAATTCTTGACATTCAAGTAACGCCTGTTGATCGACTGGTAGCGGGATATATGATGCGTGGCCAGAGAATTACGATCAAGCTTCGGAAGGACAGTTTTGCGTCACTTGGAGATATGTTCCTTTTCGGATCAGTCATCGATTATTTTTTAGGTGTTTACAGTAGCATGAACTGCTTTACCCAGGTTTCAGTTGAAGAAAGCATTACAGGAGAAACATATTCATGGCCACCCAGGATCGGCGACAGACCCTTATCATAAAAGACGAGCTGTTAAAAAACAGTAACCGCTTTTCTTTTATACAGGCGTTACGGTTGCTCAATTATTTGATCCGGAGAGATGATCTGAAGGGAGAGGTTATCGGTCGATCGATCATAGCCAGGCCTAAATTATCTCTCGATTTCCCCGGAACCGATATTGTTTCCATAGAAGAAATCCCCGGAGAGAACCCTCTTTTTCTACTGACAGTAACCTTTTTAGGTCTGTATGGAGTCTCCTCTCCACTCCCGACTTTCTATACCGAAGATCTCATGGACGAGGAGTCCATGGACGTGTCGGTTACGCGTGATTTTCTGGATATAATCAACGCCCCCTTTTACAAACTATTCTATGAATGCTGGAGTAAATACAGGCAAGTCATTAAGATCGTTGATGAGGAGGATCCTGCATACCTGGAAAGGCTTTTCTGCTTTTTAGGTCTTGGGATAGAAAAACACAGACAGGAAGTCCCGAACGCGCAGGCTCTTATTCCATACACTGGACTGTTTACACAGTTCCCCCGTTCTGCACAGGGGCTCAAAACCCTCTTGTCTGATGTTCTGAAAGAACCCCATCTTGAAATTGTTCAATGTGTTCCCCGGAAGGCTTCTATCCCCGAAGACCAGCGCATATTACTCGGTGCTTCCACGGCAAACTTGGGAATAAATAGTTATCTCGGTCAGGAGATAGACGATCGCATGGGTGCATTTCGTATAAAAATTGGCCCCGTTGATGCCGATGCCTTTCACGAGTTTTTTCCGAATGCCCGTAAATTTAATACGATGGCTCAACTTATCCACCTATACCTCGACAAACCGTTGAAATGGGATAATGAAGTGGTTCTCAGCGCTCAAGAAGTCAGGACGGTCCGTTTGGGAGAACCACGCTGGTCCCGCCTGGGTTGGAACACCTGGACATTTTCAGGTAAAAATTACAGCCATGATGTGAGTGCGAGGTTCGAAGAGTAACAGAAAAGATTTTCAAGTTGACAGTTTCGTAAAAAGTCTTTTTTGGGCACCTGAACTGAACAGCGAGTGGATTCACCACATAACAGATAACGCACGGTAATGGTTTTTACGAGTTCGTCAAAGTTGCAGGTTTGCTTATAAACTTTGCTTTTGTTCGAACTTCAATCTCTTTCTTAGAAAGGAGTGTTTCTCATGGTTACTGTAGATATAAAATCCCTCTTGATTCATCTAAACCCGTTTTGTACAAATGTTCTTCAATCGGCGGCAGGCCTCTGTGTTTCCCGTACCCATTATGAAGTTACGATAGAGCATTTTCTGTCCAAGTTTCTTGATGAACCACAGTCTGATTTACCTCTCATCTTCCGTCAGTTTGATTTGGACCCGGGCCGGGTCAAGAAGGCGCTGGAGGAAACCCTTGAGGAATTCAAGACCGGAAATGCGGCGAAGCCGGTTTTTTCTCCCCTCCTGATAGAACTTGTACAGGATGCCTGGATGATTGCCTCAATTGACCTCGGTGAAAAAACGATACGTTCCGGGGCCATTCTGCTTGCCTTTTTATCAAAACCCACTTTTTTTGCCTCGGGCCGGTATGTGGATCTTTTAAAGACCATTGGCCGGGAGGCCCTGACGGCACAATTCTGGAATATTACCAAGCAGTCTGTTGAAGAGAAGACAGCGACGGCATCTCCCGGAGTGAAAGAGGAGGCAGAAGGGAAAGCCGCAGCGGGAGCCGGTACGGCCATCGGCCGGTTCTGTCTGGATTTTACCCAGCGTGCAAGGGATGGAAAGATCGATCCCGTCTTCGGCAGGGATCATGAGATTCGCCAGATGATTGACGTCCTTGCCCGGCGGCGGAAAAACAATCCTATCTGCGTTGGTGAAGCGGGTGTGGGAAAAACCGCGGTAGTAGAAGGTCTGGCCCTACGCATTATCGAAGATGATGTGCCGGACATATTAAAGGATGTAACCATATTGAATCTCGATATGGGGCTTCTTGAGGCGGGAGCAGGTGTAAAAGGCGAATTTGAAAACCGTCTCAAAGGGGTGATTAACGAAATCAAGGCCTCGGAAAAACCTATAATACTATTTATTGATGAGGCCCACACACTCATCGGTGCTGGCGGCCCCGCAGGCGGCGGTGATGCCGCGAATCTCTTGAAACCGGCTCTGGCCCGGGGTGAACTGCGGACGGTAGCAGCGACAACCTGGAGTGAGTATAAGAAATATATTGAAAAAGACGCCGCTCTGGCACGCCGCTTCCAACCCATAAAGTTAGATGAACCAAGTGTTGCCACTACCACACTGATCTTAAGGGGACTTAAAGAAAATTACGAAAAGACCCATAAAGTAGTCGTCAGGGACGATGCGATTAAGGCGGCGGCAGAGCTATCCGACCGTTATATTACCGGGCGTTATCTGCCGGACAAGGCCGTTGATCTTCTCGATACAAGCTGTGCCAGGGTCAAAATTAATATCACGGCCAAACCGGACACACTCGAAGACAAGGAACGGAGTATCCAGGCTCTGGAGCGTGAAAAGACCGCCTTAGAGCGGGATCAACTCAATGATGTTCCCATTGACGAAGACGAACTGGCTGAGGCGATAAAAAAGATCGACATCCTGACCAAAGAGGCATCCGAGCTGAAAGAAAGATGGTTAAAGGAACAGGAAGCAGTCATGAAGGTCCTGGAATTGAGGGCAAGCCTCCAGAAAATTGGTGATACAGGCGAGGATAAGAAGAAGAAAAATAGCCTGAAGAAGGAGATGAAAAAAGCTGGTCAGGTCCTGGAAAAACTGCAGGGGGATACCCCGCTCATACGCATTGAGGTAAATCCGGACGTGGTTGCCAAAGTTGTTTCCGACTGGACCGGTATACCACTGGGTAAGGTACTGCGGGACCAGGCACAGAATATACTGAAGTTTGAAGATATGCTCAAAGAAAGAATTAAGGGGCAGGATCACGCCCTCAGGGCTATCGATGAAGTTATAAAGGCATCGAAGTCCGGTTTAAAGGACCCCGTCCAGCCACTGGGAATATTCCTTCTGGTCGGTCCTTCCGGCGTGGGTAAAACTGAGACAGCCCTTGTTGTTGCCGACATCCTCTTTGGCGGGGAACGTTCAGTCGTAAGTATTAATATGAGTGAATTTCAGGAAAAGCACACCGTGAGCCGCCTCATCGGTTCACCCCCGGGTTATGTGGGATATGGAGAAGGCGGCATGCTGACGGAGGCTGTACGCCATAAACCGTATTCCGTTGTACTCCTTGATGAGGTGGAAAAGGCCCATCTCGAGGTGATGAACCTCTTTTACCAGGTCTTTGACAAGGGTGTTCTCTCCGATGGTGAGGGGAGGGTAATCGATTTTAAGAATACGGTGATTTTTCTCACGAGCAACCTGGGTACGGACGTGATTACGGAAATGACCAAGGAGGATGAGATACTTCCCGATGATGCAATAATGAGCGCCGTCAGACCCATCCTGTCGCAGCATTTCAAACCGGCGCTCCTTGCACGTATGGCCGTGATCCCTTTTTATACTTTGAGGGCCGACGCCATGAAGGGCATTGTCCGCCTCAAGCTGAATAAACTTGCCGAGAGGCTGATGCAGAACAATAAGATGAAATTGATTTATACCCCTGCAGTCGTTGACCAGATCACAGCACGGTGCACGGAGGTGGAAACCGGGGCAAGAAATATTGATTATATACTGAGCGGCAATATTATGCCACGTATGTCCCAGGAAATTCTGTCGCATATGACGGAAGGGGGCATGCCTTCGGAGGTTCACCTCGACCTGAACAAAGATGGATCGTTCAAGATGAAGTTTAAAACCGAGTGAATAATTACAAAAGAGGTATGAGATGGATTACTTACATAAGAAAAAATTTGACTTTGTGTCCCATGCCTCGCCCGCGAATACTTTCGGCGTGGTTCGGTTCAAAGGAGTTGAAGGATTTTCCACATGCTATCAGTTCGAAATATATCTGGTCTCCAAAAATGCGGAGATAGATCTGACAACAGTCCTCGAAAATCCGGTCACCTTCACCATCTTGCGTGAAGATGGTGATATCCCCTTCCATGGTATCCTGGCACAGTTTGAACAACTCCATGAGGTGGATGAACACGTCTTTTACCGTGCCGTTCTGGTACCGAAACTGTGGTGGCTTTCCCTGACCCATCACAATCAGGTCCTCTTGAATAAGACTGTTCCGGAAATCATTGAAGAAGTTTTAAAAGATGGTGGGCTGACATCACTTGATTTTGAATTCAAACTTCAGAAAGACTATCCCCAGTGGGAGTACATTTGCCAGTACCGGGAGAGCCATCTGAATTTTGTTTCCCGGTGGATGGAACGGGAAGGGATGTATTATTACTTTGAACAGACTCCAGAGGGAGAAAAGGTAATCATTACCGATACGAAGATAGCACATACTGACATGCCCGAAGGAAAGACCATGTATTATTCCCCGCCGTCGGGTTTGTCCGAGCTTCATCGTGAAGAGGTGATCCACGCTTTTATCTGCAAGCAGAAGATGCTTCCTAAAACACTCCGGCTCAAAGATTACAACTACCGTACACCTTCTCTGGAAATTTCAGGCAATGCCGAAGTTTCAGCACAAGGCAGGGGGGAAGTTTATATCTATGGGGAACATTTTAGAACCCCGGATGAAGGGAATAGTCTTGCAAAAATCCGTGCGGAAGAACTCCTCTGCCAGGAGAAACAGTTTCACGGCGAGAGTACCATCCCTTACCTGAGGCCTGGATATCTCTTTGACCTTGAGGACCACTACAGGAGGAGTTTCAACCGGAAGTACCTGACTATTGAACTGGAACACGATGGGAGCCAGACAGCCTTTCTCCTGGCCGGTATTCAAAAAGGGCTTTCCGAAGTGGAAGAACAGCCCTATTATCGGAACAATTTTGTATCCATCCCTTCCGATGTCCAGTACCGCAACGAGCGTAAAACAGAAAAACCCCGGTTTTATGGAGCTTTGAATGCAAAGATAGATGCCGCAGGGAGCGGCAAATATGCGGAACTGGATGACCAGGGTCGTTACAAGGTTGTCCTTCCCTTTGACAAAAGCGGCAGGAAAAACGGCAAAGCATCAGCGTACTTTCGCATGGCGCAGCCCTATGCGGGGACAGATCACGGCATGCACTTTCCCCTGCACAAAGGCACGGAGGTCTTGCTGACGTTTGTCGATGGCGATCCCGACCGGCCCATTATCAATGCTGCCTTATCCAACCCGGAAACACCGAGCCAGGTTACATCCGCTGACCAGACCATGAGCAAGATCACCACCAGCGGCGGGAACAAGATCCATATGGAGGATGAAGAGGGCAACCAGAGGATACTTCTCCAGACCCCTTCGGCAGATACTTTCCTTCGCCTCGGTTCGGTTAACGATCCACCGACGAGTGACGCGCAAAAAGGTTTCTGGGGTGCTCATATAGCTACTAAGGAAGGACTCAATATCAAGGCGGGTTTTCAGAACACGATAATTTTTGGAGAGTCAATAACAAATGTCAATGGGACAAATAATCTCATCGTCTGGGTAAATGATAACAAATTCGTTGGAGGATTAAGAACGGATACTACAGGCGGTATGAGGTTAAATTTTAAATTAGGTGGAGAGACGACGTTTGCCTCAGCATGCAAGCAGTTCAGAGCACAGACGATTACAATTGACGGGGAAACGGTTACGGTAGGTGGAAAAGGGGTAATAATTACAGGTGGCCAAACCACTGTCACGGGTAATAAGACCAAGGTGACCGGGGACGATACCTCTGTAACCGGGGACCATACCTCTGTAACCGGGGACGATACCAGGGTAACCGGGGACCATACCGCCGTGACCGGGGATGATACCAGGGTGACCGGGGGAACTACCACCGTGACCGGGGAAGACACCACCGTAAGCGGGGGAACTACCACTGTGACCGGGGAACATACTAGGGTAACCGGGGAACATACCGAAGTGAGCGGGGGAACTACCACCGTGACCGGGGAAAAAACCGTTGTGAGCGGGGCAAATAGCACCGTGACCGGGGAAACTACTACAATAGCTGCAACTGTTATTATCATGTAGGATTACCATGAAGATATTCAAAAAAAACGATCATTCTCTATTAATCAAACCCTTCGGGATAAAGGATACCCTTTATCTTGCGACGACGATCCTTGTTTTCTTCGATCTGATCAACCCCGATGATCTGCTTACTGAGCAGGAGCTCTGGAAGACCATCCCCGACGAACTGGGTCAGGGGGGTGTCCTGGATATGTGCATGCCCAAACCGAGAGGGGAAGTTCTTATCACGGGAAAATGCTTCGTGCCCGGAGGTACGAGCCGTCCAGCCTCTGAAGTCTCATTCAGGGTAGGGGACGTGCGAAAGTCCCTGGACATTTTCGGCAACCGCTTCTGGAAACGGAACGGCGGCGTGAGTGTCATCTCCGATCCGAGGCCATTCAAAGAGATGGAAATCTCCTGGCAAAATGCCTTTGGCGGAGAGGGATTTGAGAAAAATCCACTGGGTAAAGGAATTAAACCGGTCTTAACAAAAGACGACAAGTCCCTCATACCGCTTCCGAATATCGAAGATCCCGAACATCTCATCGGTTCTCCCTCCGACAAGCCTGAGCCTGCCGGTTTTAGTCCCCTTGATCTCATGTGGCCCCAGCGTTTCAAAAAACAGGGCACCTACGACGAGAAATGGCAAAGGGAGCGCTGGCCCCATTTTCCCGATGACATGAATTACGAATTTTTCAACACAGCGCCTGAAGACCAGTTTATCACGGGATTTTTTGCGGGTGATGAAACCATAGAAATAGTCAACATGCACCCCGATATGCAGGTCATCAATTCCCATCTTCCCCGGGTTCGTGTGCGTTGTTTCGTAACCAAAAAGAAATCTCTCAAGGCGGGTCATGAAGAGGATGAGATCTTTCAGGAGGCCACGACCCATATTGATACCGTATGGCTCTTCCCGGCTATATTGCGCGGCGTGGTTATGTACCGGGGCACGACGGAGATCCTGGATGACGAATATGCCGATGTCACCCGGATATTTTTAGCCTCGGAAAATATGGCGGATGAACCCCAACCCATAGGATATTACCTTGAAGAGCAGAAGAAGGCCTTGGATCGAATGGTCCCCATTAATACTGCGCCCCTTGAGGCTGCCAAGAAAAAGATAGGGGAGGCCATGTTGCGGGTCAAGAATATCCCCAGGGATATTGAAACCGCTAAGCTCAAGGCCATGGGCAAGGCCCCCAGGATGCAGCGTTCCCCGGAAGAGATGGTGGCGAAATCCAAAGAGGTCATCGCGAACAGCATGGCTCTCCTTTCCGGTCTGGAGGGCCGGACGCGGGAAATGCACGCAAAGTGGGGCCATATGGTAAAGATTCCCTTGGAAAAATTCGATGAGATAAGGGGAAAGCTCAAAGATACGGAAAAGCGCGTTGACGATACACTGGCCAAGGTCCAAAAAGCGCAGAAGGAAAGCGAAGAAGCTAAAAAAGACATATCGGATGGACTTAAGAAAAACGTAAGCCCCGAGGATCTGGAGAAAGCTGGAATCGATCCGGATGAATTGATGAAACCGGAATCTGTTAACCCCTGGCATGATCGAGGTTTTCCCCTGGTCATTAAGTGGCGAAAAAATCTGGAACAGGACCGGGAGGCACAAAACGCCCTCTACAAACTCGGTTTTAACAGAAGGACGATTCAACGGGCCTGGCTTGGTATCAACCATGAAGAACAGGCGGAAGATGCAAGACTATGGGATCTGAAACCAAAAATGGATGATCAGGGACAGCTGGAACCGCTTATTATCATACCGGGGCTTGTCATGCCACGTTTTGATGAAGCCACTCTTAACAGGATACTGATTCGTCCCGGCGATTATGCCGATTCCGGCAGAGACGTTTTGATTGAAGACTCAGACGAGACACCCCTTTTCCTGCCTTCTGTTGATCCTGAAGGTGCGCCGGTCATCCGGGTTACGGATGAACTCGAAGCCCGGCTCGTGGAACAGGAGATCGGTGATGCCTGCTCCGTAATCGCCCTGAAGAATCCTGAAGAAAAACCGGATAAGGATACCGCCAAAAACATTGAAGATGCACCGGTTTTCTTAATTGTTCTTCCTGAAAAACCGGCGGAGTCCGAGAAAGACTGGGAGCCCTGGAAAAAGGCGTATCCCAATGTCCAAAAGCTTCCCTTGCCCAAAGGTAATACTGTTTTTGAGGCCCGAAAGCACGGGACGGACATCAGAAAATGGATCATGGATGCGCTGCCTTCCGATTTTGCGCAAAAACACCAGATCGAGCCGGTGATGCCCGAACCGGGCAAACCGCCTGAAAAATCACCCATGGCGGGGCTGGCAATTCCCGCATTGGATGTCAAAGGTATGGTCGATAAATTTACCAAGGAGATGAAGGCATTCTACCAGCCCAAGATAGACGAAGCCATGGCCATGAAAAAGGAAATGGAGGGGAAGGCGAGAGACGCAATTATAAAAGCGGGCAAAGATCCCGATGCCGTGTTATCCGCCGCCAAAGATCAGCCGAGGAAGCCCTTTGGGGAGGTTGGCGATGATATAGCCAAAAAGATAACGGGAGAGCGAGAACGGCTCCGGGCCGCAGGGCGTTTGACGCCTGAGATTGAAAGCAAGATGAATGCCTCTGCCGCCAAGGCCGCCCAGATGGGGCGTGACGGTGAAAAACAATATCAGGAGGGAATGGCCAAACTTGCCGCCGGGAAGAAAGAGATAGCGCAGGCAAAGGCCGGCGAAATTCCCGATTCACTGAAGGAAAAATTCGATACGGCGGGTATTGACCCGGAGAAGATAAAGAAACTCACCCGTGAAGAGGTGATTGAACGCCACGAAAGAGGCGAGAGACTTGAAGGCGCTATCCTGTCGGGATTGGATCTCTCTAAACTTGATCTTCATGGCATCGATTTAAGCAAGGCGCAATGTCGGAAGACGAAATTTTGCGAGTCCAATCTGGACGGGGCCATCTTTAACCAGACCCTGGCCCAGGAAGCCGATTTTTCCGGAGCATCGCTTCGAAATATGAAATCTGAAAAGGGGATATTCAAGAAAGCCCTGTTTAAAGAGGCTAATCTGGTGGATGCAGATATTGACTCAGCCATTCTGCAGGAGGCTGATCTGACTAAGGCCAACTGTGCCGGAGCTAAATTCAAGATGACCATTTTGCAAAAGGCCAGGCTAAACCAGACCAGTCTTGCCGGCGCCGATGCCAATATGTCAGTCTTTTCAGACGCCGATGCCTCGGATGCCGATTTTAGAAGAGTTAAACTTTCCAAGTGCCTGTTCCAGAGAACAATCCTTGATCGGGCGGATTTTTCTGGCGCTGTCGTGAATTCCACGATGTTTAATGGAGCAAAGGGAGAGAAGGTGAAATTCACGGGGGCGGATTTGAGCAAAGCACGAATGGGAGGCAATGCCATATTTTCCGGAGCGGACTTCAGAAACATAAAAATGGTTCAAGGCTGTTTCAGGGATTCGGATCTCTCAGGGACATCTTTTCAGGGGAGTGAAATTGAATCCTCCATGATCGAAAATTGCGATCTGCACGGCGCGGACTTCTACCGGGTTTCGGCAAAGAAAACCCGTTTTTCCAAATCAAACCTGGAGGGCGCGGATATGAAGGGCCTGAATCTGTTTCAGGGTTCCCTTCGTAAGGCAAGGCTGGTGGATACCGACCTTCGGGGCTCCAATCTGTTCGCGGTTGATTTTTACAAGGCCGTTTTCGGCAACACCAGGCTTGATGATGCGAATATGAAGATGACACAGCTCTATAAAAAAACGGAGTTTCTCCCATGACGAAAGAAGAAATCCTTCAGGCCATAAAGAACAACCAGACCATTGAGAATATAGATCTTTCGGGCATTGATCTTTCAGAAGCGGATCTTACAGGGGGACGCTTTGAGAATGTTTCTTTCAAGAATGCAGATTTGAGGGATGTGAATATCCTGAAGACCGGCCTGAAGAAATGCGATTTTTCCGGGGTTAAACTGGATGGCACGGATCTGACAAAGGTCGATTTGAGAAAGATGAATCTGAGCGGGGCGAGCCTGAAAAATGTAAAGCTTCACATGACCCTTCTCCAGGATGCGAATCTCTCCGGTGCCGACTGCTCCGGCACCTTCTTTAGCTGGTCCCTCTTGCAGCGGGCAAAACTGGACAAGGCAGATATGTCCGGAGCTAAATTTGAGAAGGTTATACTCAGTCATGCAACGCTTGTTGAGGCAAACCTGTCAGGGGCCGATCTGACCAAAGTAGTGTTCAATGATGCGGATTTGAGCGGCGTCGTGTTCAAGGGAACACATTTTTTTAAGGTTCTCTTGCGCTCATGCAATCTGGCCGATCAGGACTTCAGAGGCGCGAAGTTTTCCACGGTCAATGCCGACAGCGCTAATTTACAAAGGGCCGATTTTACAGGTGCGGACATCACCTTTTCCAACTTTTCGAATGCCGATATGACCGGCGCAATACTTGACTCGGTTTCCGGGCAACACACCATGTTCATGGGTGCTATTTTAAAAGAAGCCCGATTCGTCGAAGCCGATCTGTCGAAATCCTATTTTGGGGAGGCCGACCTTTCACTGGCCGATCTGTCCGGGGCCGATCTAACCAACAGCGTGTTTGAAAAAGCCAAATGCCGCGGCGCCGTATTCAAGAACGCCGTGTGCAAATACTCCGATTTTTCCCAGGCAGATCTGACG
The DNA here is from genome assembly GCA_964454305.1 of uncultured Syntrophales bacterium. Taxonomy (GTDB): domain Bacteria; phylum Desulfobacterota; class Syntrophia; order Syntrophales; family JADFWA01; genus JAUSPI01. Next base: position 24,829 of record CAYVXX010000015.1, read on the forward strand.
GCCGCGGATTTTTCGGGGGTAAACCTGTTCATGGGCAAGATGCACCTGACTATCGAGGAACATACCATCTGGGATGGAGCCATAAAGACACCGCTTCGTGGCACAGATAAAGACCTTGAGGAAGCTGAAAACTGGAAGCCGGCGATATAGCAGTGATCAGTGGTAAGTGATCAGTGACCAGGCTTGAACTTTATTTGGTGGTTTGCGGAGGTCTATAGCAAAGCGTAACTGATTTTGCTACTAATCAATACCTGATCCCGGCAAACTGACAACTATTTTTGTCTGAGGAGGAGCTATGCAAAATTTAGCAAAGAAAACTGAACATCCCCAGCCCTGTATTGAATATGGGCGGATTCTGGCGGAGGGGGAAAATACCTATACGGTGCTGACTTTGTTCGGCGATGTGATGTCCGAAAAGGCCGTCAGCTGCCTTGTAAAGCCCAGAACGGGCGACACAGTGCTTCTGTCCATGGATACAACGGGCAACTGCTTCATACTGTCCGTGCTCAAGCGAGAAGCATGCGAAAAAGCCCGAACCGAACTGGTGTTTGATGGTCAGGTGAACATGCACATTAAAGACGGCGGACTGTCTCTTACCTCGGACAAGGATATGAACCTTGCATCCCGTGAAGGACTTGCCTTCGCCTCGCAGGAAATATCGATCCATGCCGAGAAGGGAAAAGTAGCTATCGAAAGGCTATCGTTTGTCGGCAAGGTTTTCCGGAGCCAGGTCAAACAGATTAAAGTAGTCGCGCGCAGTGTGGAGAATATCTTCCATCGACTGACCCAGCGGCTGGAGAACACTTTCCGTTTTGTTGAGGATCATGAGGAAATCCAGTCTCGATCGACACGCTACCTGGTGGAAGATACCTTGACCATGCACTCGAAAAACGCCGTGCATATGGCTGAAGAGATTGTAACCATCAACGCCGAACAGATTCACTTAGGATAAAGGAGGGAAAACAATGTTTATGCTGACCATGGGAGCAGGAATGAATCTGGGGTTTCCTGACGTCTGCCTGACACCGCTGGCTGCAGGTGCGCCGGTTCCAATTCCATATCCGGATATCGCCATGACGGCCACGACCGCACCCGCCGCTTACAACGTTCTGGTAGACTGCATGCCGGCCATAAATCAATTGTCCCTGGGGCTTATGAGCAACGGGGACGAGGCGGGAGTCATGGGGGGCGTTGCGTCTCACCTGATTGACGGGCAGACAGAATACATAGTCGGATGTTTCACCATCCTGGTAGATGGTATACCGGCGCAACGCATGACCAGTGTAACCGGACAGAATGCCATGGGTACGCCGAACGCTCCCGGCATGTGTCTCGTGCCGAGTCAGGTTACCGTGCTGACGCTAGGGTAGATAAGAATTTTCAGCTAACAAACAAGAGAGGTATGAGATGGATTACTTACATAAAAAAAATTTTGACTTTGTGTCCCATGCCTTGCCTGCGAATACTTTCGGCGTGGTTCGGTTCAGAGGAGTTGAAGGATTTTCCACATGCTATGAGTTTAAAATAGATCTGGTCTCCAAGAACGCGGAGGTAGACCTGACAATGGTCCTCAAAAATCCGGTTACCTTCACCATCTTGCGTGAGGATGGTGATATCCCCTTCCATGGTATCCTGGCACAGTTTGAACAACTCCATGAGGTGGATGAACACGTCTTTTACCGTGCCGTTCTGGTACCGAAACTGTGGTGGCTTTCCCTGACCCATCACAATCAGGTCCTCTTGAATAAGACTGTTCCGGAAATCATTGAAGAAGTTTTAAAAGATGGTGGGCTGACATCACTTGATTTTGAATTCAAACTTCAGAAAGACTATCCCCAGTGGGAGTACATTTGCCAGTACCGGGAGAGCCATCTGAATTTTGTTTCCCGGTGGATGGAACGGGAAGGGATGTATTATTACTTTGAACAGACTCCAGAGGGAGAAAAGGTAATCATTACCGATACGAAGATAGCACATACTGACATGTCCGAAGGGAGGACGATGTACTATTCTCCAACCTCCGGTCTCGATGAACCGCATCGGGAAGAAGTAATGAAGACTTTTATCTGCCGACAGAAGATGCTCCCCCGGACATTAAACCTTAAAGATTACAACTATATGAAACCTTCCATGGAAATTTCAGGTAAGGCTGATGTTTCCCCGGACGGGAGGGGAAATGTCTATATGTACGGTAATCATTTCAGAACCGCGAAGGAAGGGGATGCACTCGCAAAAATCCGGGCGGAAGAGCTCCTCTGCCAGGAAAAGCGTTTTCACGGGGATAGCACTATTCCCTACCTGCGACCGGGATATCTCTTTGATCTTGAAGATCACTATCGGAACGACTTCAACCAGAAGTATTTGACCGTCGACCTGGAACACGAGGGCAGCCAGACAGCGTTTCTTCTGTCCGGCATCCAGAAGGGGCTCTCCGAAGTTGAAGAGCAGCCCTATTACAGGAACAGCTTTATGACCATACCGGCCGGTGTGCAGTACCGACAAGAACGCAAAACGGAAAAACCACGTTTTTACGGCACATTAAACGCAAAAATCGATGCCGCTGGGAGCGGCAAATATGCGGAATTAGATGATCAGGGTAGATACAAGGTTATACTGCCTTTTGATAAAAGCGGTCGTAAAGACGGCAAAGCATCAGCGTACTTTCGCATGGCACAGCCCTATGCGGGAACAGACCACGGCATGCACTTTCCCCTGCACAAAGGCACAGAGGTTTTGCTCACCTTTGTTGATGGTGATCCGGACAGGCCCATTATTAATGCGGCCGTGCCAAACCCGGAACACCCGAGCCAGGTTACGTCCGGCGACCAGACCATGAGCAAGATCACCACCAGCGGCGGGAATAAAATCCACATGGAAGATGAAGAAGGAAAGCAGCGGATATTGATGCATACACCCTCGAAGGGTACATTTATCCGGTTAGGCGCGCCGAATGACCCTGCGCCTGCGGGGGGTGATGATAGGCACGAACCCGCAGATTATGGGATATCCTTGTATTCAGCGGGCGGGTTTAACCTGCTGAGCCATGAACATAAAGTGACGGCACTTGGGAACACCACTGAGATATATATTGGTTTAAAGGAAGAAGCCGTTCTGGCGGCGACCTTCGAACTCTTTGCCGGCGCGAAGGTGTCCTATACATTAGGCGTAGCAAAGGAACTCAACCCGAAGCATGAGAAAGCCTCTAAAAAGGAATATAAACTTATAGTTAACAAGGTTGATGTCATTGAAAAAAAAGAAACGGTTATCAACAAGGTAACAGAAGTGCACAATCACACAACAGAAGTGCATAATCACACAACACAGGTAATCGATAACAAAGCAATTGAGCTGATCAAGGAAAAAATAGCGGTGCTTGAGACATTAACACAGACCAACAAGAAAAAAATCGGGGCAATTGAAAAAAGCATAACAACATTTGGAACTAAAATAGAGACAATTGATAAAAGCATAACAGATATCGGTACGTTTATAGATAATACTGAGACTAAGATAAGCAATATTAAATCTTTGGTCGAAAAGAATGAAAGTCGAATAATTAAGGCGGAGACATCAGTATCTAATGTAGCTGTTTATGTATTAAAGAGTAAATCTGAACTCCATACGGTAGACGGTATAATAATGTTTCAATAGATAGTATTATCCGAGGAATACTCATTATTAGATATGGAAAACATAGTGGTTTGCAATTCAAAAATAAAAAACTAACTAAACGGTAGAGAAACTGACATGAACGTAGTCAAAGAATTTGAACACTCCCTCCTCCTTAACGCCTTTGGTATAGCCGATAAGTATTATCTCACGGCGTCTGTCCTGGTCTTTTTTGACCTTGCCAACCCGTCTGCGCTACTGAAGGAGCAGGAACTATGGCCCGCCGTTACGGATGTACTGGGGAAAGATGTCATGCTGGACCAGGGTATGCCGAAGCCGAAAGGAGAGGTCCTTGCGGCGGGTTCTTGTTTTGCCCCCAGCGGCGGTGTCCGGAATGCGTCTCATGTCCGATTTCGTGTCGGTGACATCAGAAAGACCGTGCATGTATTCGGCAATCGTTACTGGATACATCGCGGCGGCGTGGTTTCGGTCATAACCGACCCGGAACCGTTCAAGGCGATTCCTGTTACGTACGAAAATGCCTTTGGAGGAACAGGATATGACAAAAATCCCATAGGCAAGGGGATTGATCCTGCTGTGACCTCATCGGGAAAGACGGTAATCCCGCTGCCGAATATTGAAGATCCTGATCACCTGATCGGCTCGCCATCCGATCGCCCGGAACCTGCGGGTTTTGCTCCCTATCCCCTGACATGGCCGCAACGGACAAGAAAATTGGGAACGTATGACGATAAATGGCTTAGGGAGCGGTGGCCCTACTATCCTGAAGATATGGATCACACCTTTTTTAATGCGTCACCCCCGGATCAGCAGATAAAGACTTATTTTAAGGGAGATGAGGGCATAGAAATCCTGAATATGCATCCTGAAATACAGCTTATTCAATCCAGACTTCCGAGTGTGCGCATCCGCTGCTTTATGACCATGGCCGATAAGACTGTGGAGGATAAAGAAAAGACGGAATTCAGAGAAGTTTCAACAAACCTGGATACAGTGTGGCTGTTTCCCTCCATTATGAGGGGCATAGCTGTTTTCCGTGGGACGACCGAAGTAAGGGATGATGAATACAGCGATGTGATTCGCATCTTTATTGCGACTGAAAAACTGAAGGAGAAACCAAAGGACCTTCCATACTATCTTGAGGAAGAGAAGAAAAAAATGGCATTTGATATGCCGGACACAGAAGTTTCTTTTGAGGATGCCCAAAAGGAACTTGATGCAGCCATGAAAGAGGTGGCTGCGATTCCCCGGAAGGTGGAAGAGGCCAAAAGCCGCACACTGGGAAAGGCGCCTCTCTTGCCCCCCGCTAAGACAGATATGGTTGCCAATGCCACGGCTCTTACCAGTATGGCGTCTAATTTGCTTGCTGGAGCGGAAGAGAAATTACTTGCGCTAAAGGCTGAATACGGGCACCTGATGAAGATCGATATCAGCCCATTGGCAGATGCCAGAAAAGATCTGGAGAAGATGCCATCCCATATAGCCCGCGCATCCGATGATGCAAAACAGGCCGTGAAAAAGGCAAAAGATTTCGAAAAGGAGATGAAAGACGCCGCAAAAAAAGACCTTGACCCGGAGGCCCTGAAGAAAAAGGGAATTGATCCGGCTGTTTTAAAGGAAAAAGGGATCGGCCCGGAGATGTTTTTCGCGGACGAAGAAGATCCATGGCACAAACGGGGACTTGCCTTTCTGACGGAGTGCGTGGAAAATTTGCGCAATAGCAGGGAAAACATGGATGCCCTCCTCAAAGCGGGTCTGACGTCGGATATCATCGAACAGGCATGGCTGGGCGTCAATCCTGAAAAGCAATGTGAGGAGCCTGCCGAATGGGGTTTTGAATCTCCAGGAGATCAGCCTGTGAAGATTCCCGCAGGTCTGGTTATTCCCCATTTTGATAGCGCTACCCTTGACAGGATAACGGTTCGTCAGGGGGATATTGAAAATGCTACGGACGATTTTTTGGTGAAAGGCTCGGAAGATAAACTCCTGTTTCTGGGATTCGGCGAGGGAAAGCCGGTCGTCCTTGTGCCGGATGAGCTTGAGGCATGGCTTGTCTATCAGGAGGCATGGGATGTGTGCATGGCCCTTGCCCTTAAAAAGCTGAATGAATTGGAAGACGACGACCTGAAAAAACAGATTGAAGCCGCCCCGGCATTCCTGATCGTCTGTCCAGAAGAAAAGCAGCAAAATGATACAGCCGCACTGGATGAGTGGCTGGAGGCATTTCCCGATGCAAAGAAGGTTTCTCTACCCGAAGGAAAAACCATGCTGGAAGCCCGGAAGACAGGATGGGATATCCGCACCTGGATTATGGACAACCTGCCGGAAGGGGCATTGCCGCAGGACGTTGTGCAGGCAGAAGCGAAGGACAAAGAGCGTGCCGTGAAGATTCCCCGCATTGATGTAAGCGGCATGATTAAAAAGTTTAAAAAAGATGTGACAGCTTCGATGGCGCCTGTTCTTGCGGAACTTGAAACAACGAAAAAGGAGATGATGGACGATGCCCTGAAAGCCCTGAAAAAGGCCGGTATTGATCCGGCGACAACATCGCTTTTCGCCAAGGAGCCTGTAACCGCCGGCAATCCTTTTTCTTCATTCAATTTTTCATCCGATCTTTTAAAGGTTAAAGAGAAACTAAGGAAAGAGGGTAGATTGACGTCTGAGATAGAGAAAAAGATCGATGATGCTGTGGCCGATATGAAACAAATGACCGCGAGGGCGTCAGCACAGTATGATGAGGCCGAAGTAAAAATTGCCGCGGCTGAGAAAAAGGCTGCCGATCCTCTGCCGGACTGGGCAAAGAAACAGTTAAAGGATGCCGGCGTTGATGTTGAGGAGGGAATGGAGCCGCTTACAAGGGAGAAGGTTGTTGAGATGTATGCCCGCGGAGATAGTTTTGCAGGCAAAGACCTCTCCGGACTTGATCTCTCCGGCCTGGAACTTCCGGGAATTAATCTGAGCAAGGCCAGTCTCGGCAAGGCGGATTTTTCAAAAACCCGTCTCGACGGCGCCGATTTTTCCAGCGCTATCTGCGGCAAGGCGGATTTTTCCGGCGCGTCACTGAAATCGGCGAAGATGTCCGAAGGCCTCTTTATGAAAGCCCGCTTTGTTGAATCGAATCTCTGCGGCGCCGATATGCAAAGCGCCCTCTTAAGTGATGCCGATCTTTCAGGAGCGGACCTGTCAGAGGCCAAAATGGATGATGTTATCCTTGAAAGCGCAAAACTCACCGGCGCCAGGGCTTGCGGGGCATCCCTAAAATCCGGTGTTTTCATAAAAACTGATGCGGCTGGAGCGTATTTCAGGGATTCGGATCTGTCCGGAGCCTCTTTTGTCGAGGCAAATGTGGAGAAGGCCGATTTTTCCGGTTCCACTGCATCTTCTGTTACATTCTGGACAGTTAAAGGGAAAGGGGCTGTGTTAAAAGGAGCGGAGCTCTCTAATATCAGCATCGGTGGTGGTTCCTGTTTTCAGAATGCCGATTTTACCGATGCGAAGATGAATAAGATTAACTTCATGGGTTCTGATCTTGCGGGATGTAACTTTCAGGACTGCAGCATCGAAGGAAGCCTCCTCGAAGAGTGTAATCTTTCAGGCGCCAATTTCTACAGGGTTTCGGCAAAAGAAACGGGATTCAATAAGTCGAACCTGGAAGGGGCCGACATGAGAGGAATCAATCTTTTCAAGGGCTCTCTCCGCAAGGCCCGTCTCACAAATACAGATTTAAGGGATTCAAATCTATACGGTGTGGAATTTTTCAAGACCACTGTCGGCCATACTCGTCTAAAAGGGGCCAATTTAAAAATGACACACCTTTACAAACGGACGGATATCCTGCCATGACACGTGAAGAAATTTTAAATGCAATTGAAAGGGATGACACTATTGAAAATGTCGATCTATCCGGGCTTGACCTTTCAAATGCGGATCTTACCGGCGCGCGCTTTGAAAATGGTATCTTTAAAGATACCATCTTTTCAGGCGCAAAAATCCGGAAGACCGGTTTTGTAAAATGTAATTTTTGGGCTGCTGTTTTGCAAGATGTTGATTTAACCGGTGTCCTGTGGATGGATATGAATCTCTCGGGCGTAATCCTGAGAAATGCGATTCTGAAGGAAGCCGTATTAATCGGCGCCGATCTCTCGGATGCTGATTTATTCGGCGCCGACCTCTCTGAAGCCGTGTTAAATGACGCCGTCCTAAATGGCGCCAACCTTTCTAAGGCCATTCTGTTCAAAACCGTGTTCGCAAACACTTCACTCAGGGATGTCTCTTTCAGAGGGGCTGATCTTTCGGATGCAATCTTTTATGAGGCGGATATGACCGGCGCTGACCTCACCGGCGCAAAGTTGTTCAGGACTTTTCTCAGGGGATGTGATCTTCCAGGCCAGGATTTCAGTGGCTGCACATTTACCATGGTGCAGGCCGGTGGTTCAAGGCTCATGGAAGCTGATTTTACAGGTGCGGATATCACGCAGTCGAATTTCATGGATGCTGATATGACCGGTGCGAAGCTGGATAATGTTAAGGGGCAGCGGTCAGTATTTATGGGGACTAAACTAATCAAGGCCAGCTTTCGAGAGGCTGATTTGTTCCAGTCCTGTTTTGAGGGGAGCGATCTCACGCAAGCGGATTTTTCAAAGACAAACCTGGAACAGAGCAATTTTTCGAAAACAAGATGCAGGGCGACTTTTTTTGGAAGAACCGATTGTTCCTATACGGATTTTTCTCATGCAGATCTGACGGCCGCAGATTTCACCGATGCAAAACTGTATCGTTCAAAACTGCACAGAATTATTGAAAAGGGTACTGTATGGACACACTCGACAAGAGAGCAGGCCCTTGGAACAAACAGGGATCTTGCCGAAGCGGAAGACTGGAATCCGACGGTATAGCGGAGGTCAGAAGCCAGAAGTCGGAAGTCAGGGTTAGGGGTCAGTGAACGGTGGTTAGTGGCCAATTATGATATAGATCGTAGGGCAAGGCTTTAGCCGTGCTATTTCGATGCAGGGCTAAAACCCTGCCCTACGCAAAAAGGCTACACCCAAAGATAAATGACAGGAGGCATTATGCGGTACTATAAATTAAAGACACAATCCGTACAGCCATATCTGGACTATGGCGTAATTGTTGAAGAAATGAGTTCGAAGTTTGTCGTCGAGACATCTTATGGCTGCGTAGATGCCGGGCAGGCCTTGAGCTGCATGGTAAAACCGGAAGTTGATGATGAGGTACTTGTCTGTCAGGATCAGACAAACCGGTGTTTCATATTGTCGGTACTGGATAGAACAGATAAAGAAGAACGACCTGTCAATATCGTCTTTCCAGCAGAGGTCAATATTCACCTGAAAAATGGCGGTTTATCCATCCATTCTAAGGAAGATATATCGCTCACTTCGGAGAACAAAATTTCGATGGTCTCGCAGGATATGGTCATTCACGCCAGCGATGGAGAGGTGTGTGTGGAAAGGTTGTCTTTTCTCGGAAAGCTTTTGAGAGCCAATATAGAGGGGATAAAGATAGTTGGATCGGTAATAGAAAGCGCCTTTCAGCGAGTTGTCCAGAAAGCAAGGACAAGTTTCCGTTATGTTGAAGAACATGAAGATGTCCGAACGGGTTCCACACGGTATCTCGTTAAAGAAACTTTAAACATGAGGTCGAAGAATTCGGTTCATATTGCGAAAAAGCAGATGAAAATGGATGCCGAACAGATTCATTTAGGATAAAGGGAGGTTGAATATGTTTCTTATAACCACTGCAGGAGGGATGAATCTGGGAGTTCCCGATGTGTGCAACACGCCGGCGGCAGCGGGTGCGCCGGTTCCGGTGCCATATCCGAATATTTCAAGTCCTTCTAATGCATTGCCACCAACCACGGCAATGAAGGTGCTTGTGCAGAATATGCCTGCTGTGAATCAGAATACAAAAATCCCAATGAGCAACGGCGATGAGGCGGGGGTGCAACTCGGCGTTGTGTCCGGTATGATTATGGGGCCGACGTCCTTCATTCTTGGGAGCAAAAAGGTGATGATGGGCGGAGCCCTGGCGCAGCGGCTGACAAGCACGACAGGCCAGAACGGGACAAACATGAACTGCACGGGAATAAACCTCGTGCCCAGCCAGACGAAAGTACTGCTTTTGGGTTGACAGGGTTATAATTTGTCTTACCGCAAAGACGCGAAGCACGCAAAGAAAAATGGGTAGTGTAAGATATCTTGTGTAAATTTAAAATGGTGTAGAAAAAAAGGCGCTTTTCCTTTAAAAAGGGTTTTACCCAAAACCTAAATAAAAAGGAGAAAGCGCCATGAAACTGGAAGTGAGTGTACCTGAGCTTGTAGAAGTATTCAAGGAGATTCAGAAGCAGCCGGAACAGATCTTTGAAATGATTCGACTGGATGTCAGAGAGATTGTCGGAGACTATATGACGGCGATGATGAACGCGGAACTTACCCATTTTCTGGGAAGAGAGCCCTATGCACGTAGTCAGGGAGATGTTAATCATCGCAATGGTTCCTATGATCGTGCCTTTACGTTAAAAAGCCTTGGAGAGGTCGAGGTTAAAGTACCGAGAGATCGTAAGGGAAAATTTACCACCCAAGTAATCCCTCGTAGTAAGCAATATGAAGCGGAGATCAGCCGTGACCTAAGCCTGATGTTCTTGGCAGGGATAAGCACACGCAGTCTTTCCATGATATCCAAAAGACTGATAGGTCGTAGGATTTCCCATACGGAAATAAGCAGCGCCAATGCAGACCTGACAGAGGCAGTTG
>CAYVXX010000016.1:0-5161 GCA_964454305.1 uncultured Syntrophales bacterium
GGAACATAGACAGGTCACCCCTATAAGAAGCACCAAGCTGCGCTTGGCGCACTAATGTTCAAGCTCATCTGCCGCTATGAAGCGGTATCAGAGCTAAGGTAAGTATGAAGTTGCACAGATCCTGGGGTACCTTGTCATCGGCCTGGAACGCTACCGGATCGAAAGTTTCAAGCTGTGCGAGTTCGGAGCATTCTTCCTGAAATGTCTTCATAATGTTTCTTTATTTTGGCCAACTAATTACCATATAGTTTCAGTATAATTTTAAGGAAATAAAAAACTTGATGAATATTATTTTGATTTATTATAGCTTTACAGCTATATAACTTAAAATATGCGTGTGATCCAGCAAGATTGGGAATTTCACGAAACAGAGAACTCAGTCCAGGATAAGATACCGGTATTAAATACTAAAAAGGGGAATATTTCAACTAAAAACCCCGGCTTAAAATCATTCAGCGCCGATGAGAGAACCGTCCATAAAAATTTAGAATCGTAAATTAAGTTACGGCACTATTCAGGAATTATTGTGGCACATTGACGTAAGAACAACAATGGTTTATACTCATATAATTAAAAGCTTGACGATAAAAGAGGCTAAAAGCCCGCTCGACTTTTTACCGACCCATTAAACATAGAGGTAAAAACCATGAAACAATTTTTTAATCTTTACAATCATGGATTCGTAAAAGTTGCCGTCTGCATACCTGAGTTAAGGGTTGCCGATACGGTCTTTAATGCTGAGAGTACGGTCAAACTGGCAAAAGAAGCCGCAGCGAATAACGCCATCTTTGCTCTCTTCCCCGAACTGGGAATTTCGGCCTATTCCAACGAAGACCTGTTCCATCAAGACGCCCTTCTGCAGGGTGTACTGGACTCACTCGAATATGTCATCGATGCCACCAGAGATCTAAATCTCATCATGGTTGTGGGAGCGCCTCTTCAGGTTGATTCATTTCTCTTTAACTGCGGGCTTGTTCTCTACCGTGGAAATATCTTGGGAGTTGCGGTTAAGTCCTATCTTCCCAATTACCGGGAATTTTACGAAGGCCGCCAGTTCAGCCCCGCTGAGGAAGCGCTTTCTGAAACGATCAATCTCTGCGGACAGGAGAATATCCCATTCGGAGCAGATATTATATTTGACGTTAAAAATATCAAACATTTCAAATTTTTTATAGAAATATGCGAGGATGTCTGGGTCCCTGTACCGCCATCCGGCTTTGCGGCGATGGCGGGAGCGACTGTAGTCGGAAATCTGTCCGCCTCCAACATTATTATAGGAAAATCGGAATACCGCCACAGCCTTGCTTCAAGCCAGTCGGCACGATGCGTATCGGCATATCTTTATTCGGCAGCCGGCACAGGGGAATCAACCACGGATTTAGCCTGGGATGGCCACGCTATGGTCTATGAGAATGGCGACCTGCTGTCGGAGTCTAAACGATTTTCTCAGGAATCCCAAATCATCTATGCAGATTTAGATCTGGACCGTCTTGCCCAGGACAGAATGCGCATGACGAGCTTTGGCCAGAATGCCCGGACACACAAAGGCATACTCGCAGGATTTCGTAAAGTCTCTTTTTCTTTAGAGACTTCCGGCGGACGGATTCTGCTGACAAGGGAATACCCCAGATTTCCCTATGTTCCTGCAGATCCCGCTAAACGTGACCAGCTCTGCTTTGAGGCATACAATATCCAGGTACAGGGTCTTGTCAAAAGATTGAAGTCCTCGGGTATTCAGAATGTTGTTATCGGAATATCGGGCGGGCTCGATTCCACACATGCGCTCATCGTGGCGGCACGGACCATGGATCTCCTCAATCTGACGCGATCCAACATCAAGGCTTACACAATGCCCGGTTTTGCAACTACGGATAAAACTTACACCAATGCGGTGAGGTTAATGAAGGCCCTCGGTGTAGAGGTAAATGAGATTGACATTAAAGACAGCTGTATGCAGATGTTCAAGGATATCGGTCATCCCTATGCGGAAGGAAAGGAAGTTTATGATGTTACATTCGAGAATGTACAGGCCGGAGAACGCACCTCCCATCTGTTTCGTATTGCCAACCTGAGAAATGCACTGGTCATTGGAACGGGAGACCTCAGCGAACTGGCACTTGGGTGGTGTACCTACGGGGTTGGTGATCATATGTCCCACTACAACGTGAACACCAGCGTCCCCAAGACCCTGATACAATACCTGATCCGCTGGGTGGTAAATACTATTCAGTTTAATCAGGAAACATCGGACATCCTTTCTGATATTCTTGAAACGGAAATCAGCCCGGAATTGATTCCCGGCAAAGACGGAGAACAGCCGACACAAAAGACGGAATCAGAAATAGGCCCCTATGAGCTGCAGGACTTCAATAATTTTTATACTACTCGATTCGGGTATCTCCCCACAAAAATCGCCTTTTTGGAATACTGCGCCTGGAGGGATAAAGAAAAGGGACCCTGGCCTGATGTACCGGAACACAGGAGAAATGAGTACACGCTGGGAGAAATCAGACACTGGCTTCAGGTTTACCTTTTCAGATTCTTCAAGATCAGCCAGTTCAAGCGTTCCTGCGTACCCAACGGTCCCAAGGTAGGTTCCGGCGGCTCCCTTTCTCCAAGAGGTGATTACAGGGCTCCGAGTGATAGTGAAGCCACCGTGTGGCTGGAAAATGCGGAAAAAATACCTGAGAGGGATGACTGAGGAATATGAAACGGGAAACATACAGAGATTTCGATGCAACAGAGCTTTTCTGCCCTAATTGCAAAAAAGCGGTTCCTGTCAGGAAAAAACTGCTGTTAGTCCTTCTCGGTGGAGAAAAATACGACTATACCTGCATATACTGCGGGACATCTCTGGGGGATAAGATGGTTACTACGAAAGATAATCTGAAGATGATCATTAAATGAGGACAAGAATCTTATAAAGCTAAAGATTATTCAAGATTTCAATAATCTCCTGTCCTAAGGTTTTCGCCTTTCTGGAAGAAAGGGTCGGGATGTTCCCGAGTGATTCAACAGAGCATTTTTCTATTTTAGACAAATCAAGTATATTCTGATCAGATAAAATCATAAAGCGTGCGATATTCGTCTCTTTTGCTTTTTTGAAACGCCAGCGATATAGGGCCTTTAGACGTCTTTGTTGATATTTGTTCAGATCTTTGGCCCCATTAATTTTTAGGTGCCCGTTAAAATCAAGGATTTTTTCGTGCCATTTAACGGCCGTCATTTTCTCAAAGGATTCAGATGCTGTACTTTCCAGTCCCTCCTGTTTGATTTTATTTTTAAGCCGAATATATAAATCTGTCAGATACGCGGTATCTAGAACCGCATAGCAGATCTGTTCACCCGTTAGTGGCCGGTTTTCCCATCGCGACCGTTGCATCCTCTTTGTTTTATTCAATTCGACCCCAAGATACTGAAATATAATGGATTTAAGTGAAAGGTGGCGGCATCCAAGAATTGAAGCTGCCCTATGGGTATCAAAAATATTCTTGAATTCAAATCCATAATCCCGTTTTAAAATGCGAATGTCATTATCGCCGGCGTGTATTACCTTGAGAATGTTCGGATCAGAGAATGTGCTTCCTAAAAAAGAAAAATCCAACTTGTTTAGTGGATCAAAAAGGTAGGTCCTGTTGGCAGCTTTTATCTGGATTAAACAGAGTTTTTCCCGGAAGTATCGAAATGAATCATATTCTGTATCTACGCAAATAGTAGAAGACCTTTCAATCCTGTTCTTTGCCTCATCAACTTTCGAGCGACTATCGACCCAAATCCAACTATCCGTCATTATTACTATTATATTCCTTTCTTTTCGTACACATCTAAAACCATTTCTTTAGTGAAGCTTTCCGCCTGCAAGGCGGGGTCTGCGGGCATGCTCCCGGTCATAACCTTGAAGCTTTGAAAAATATGTTTTCTAAAACTCTGTACGGCTTTGTGGTAACTCCGCAAGGATTCCAAACTTTACGTCCCTTGTTGTAAAAGTGCCGATACCCGGTATTCCTGTTTCTCCTTTTCCATTTATTGTTTGCTATAGCATGATTATGCGTTTTTTTCTACAATAGAAGCTAATTGCAGCAAGTAACGGAAAATTCACTCGTTATGTGCTTTTATTTATACAAGTAAATTTAGAATATGGTATTTGAAATAGCTGATTTGAATTGACATTTTTTTTCGCCTTGGGTATTGTGCCATAGAAGGAGGCTTATCCGATGACGGTTAAAGAGGTCCTGTATACTAAAGAGGAGATTGACAAAAGGGTAAGGGAGCTGGCGGACATCATTTCCAGTGACTATAAGGAAAAAGATGTAATAATAATCGGTGTCCTCAAGGGTGCCTTTATTTTTATGGCGGATCTGATAAGGTATCTCAACGTACCATGTATTGTGGATTTCATCAGAGTAGCCAGTTACGGCTCCGGGACGGTAAGCTCGGGGAAAATAGAAATAAAAAAAGATATTGAAACAGACATAGAGGGAAAAGATGTCCTCATAATAGAAGACATCATAGATACAGGTCTTACTATTTCTTTTTTAATGGACAAATTGAAAGAAAGGAATCCTCGTTCTCTGAAAGTCTGTGTTTTTTTAGACAAAAAACACAGAAGAGAGATTGAACTCAACGCAGATTATGTAGGTTTTACTATGGATGAAGGGTTTGTCGTGGGATATGGCCTCGACTGTAACGAAATGGACCGTTTTTTGGCGGATATATGCGTAATTAAAGAATAATTGCCCAGAGGAACAATCATGATAATTGAGTGTAAAAAGTGCGGAACAAAATACAGGTTTGATGAATCATTAATTGTTGGAGAGGGAGTGCGGGTCAGATGTAGTCGCTGTAAAAATGTGTTTTTCCAGGAAAATCCCTCAAGGGAAAACGGTGATTTACCGCTTGACATTATAGAAGAAAGAGAAACTCCCCGCCTCGACATACGAAAAGAGACACCTGAGGAGGAAATCGTAAGGGAAATTCCGGACTTTGATGATTCACTGGAAGAAAAAGAACCCGTTGATACAGAAATGGAAGAGAAGGCTGGGGAGAAAATCGAAAAGGAATTCCCGGACTTTGATGATTCACTGGAAGAAAAAGAACCCGTTGATGCAGAAATGGAAGAGAAGGCTGGGGAGAAAATCGAAAAGGAATTCCCGGACTTTGA
>CAYVXX010000016.1:5261-34936 GCA_964454305.1 uncultured Syntrophales bacterium
TGATTCACTGGAAGAAAAAGAACCCGTTGATGCAGAAATGGAAGGTGACAAAGAGAGGGAGAAGACAAAGAAGCATTTGTGGACCCCGGGAAAGGTACTTGCCTATATTGTCATCGTAATCCTGGTGCTGGGAGGTGTTTATATGTATCTCTTTCCTCAGATGGGGAACGAGGTGCTGGACAACCTTTACCGCTACATGTCAACAGATAATCAGGAGAAGAAGGATACCGGTACCGCTGTATTGGAAGGAAGCGTTAATTTTACAAATGTCAAGGAGCGTCTTATAAAAAACTTTATATTGGGGGATCTTCTTGTCATACAGGGCACCGTTGTTAATAAATATGAACATCCTATTTCCAAGGTAAAAGTGCGTGGAAAAATATTAAATGCGGCCAAAGAAATTCTGGATGAGGTGGAATCCTATTGCGGCAATCTTCTTACCGATGAAGAATTAGGACATTTGACCGGAAAAGAGATAGCAGAAGAGTTATCCATTCAGATCGGGAGTGATATTTCCAATGATAATATAGCCCCTGAGGGAGAAATCCCTTTTATGATAGTATTTACCAATCCTCCCAAAGAAGCCGTAGAATTCATTGTTGAGCTTGCAAAAGATTCACGTCCTTAAATAGTAGAGGGGCTTCGAAAAAAGTCCGTCACCACTTTCACAGGAGCAGCTACCAGGGTGTTGTGCTTCATCCTTTGTCATTGCAGCATACTCCCCATTCCTTGTAATTTATGTATCTTGCACTTGAAGAGCTCTTCACTCAGTCGTCTAATTTAGACCTCTTACGATTTACTGAAGCTCACGCCCGCAGGGCGGGCGGAGTTTCCCGGTAAAAAATATGTTTGTTTTACAACGCTACCAGTCGAATTTATCTTTTTAAAACAGTAACCCGGCATTTCCGGAGGTTCGCTTGTTACCGACCAAAAAACTCAAAATTTCCCTCTTAATTTCGGTTTCAATATTCATTATGGGCACGCTGGGGTATCATTATATAGAGGGGTGGAGTTTTGTAGAATCTCTTTATACAACTGTTATTACTCTCGCCACAGTAGGATATGGCGATTTTCATCCCCAGCAGATGATGGGCAGAATATTCACTATTGTTCTTATTATTTTTGGGGTAGGGGCTATGGCTTATACCATAGGCATGGCAACAGAAGTTATGGTCGAAGGTCAGATGAAAAAGGCAATGGGGAGGGGAAAATTGAAAAAAAAGATAGAAAAATTAGCCGGCCATTATATTGTCTGTGGATACGGAAGAATTGGACAAATCATTTGCAAGGAGTTTGCCGCTGAAAACATCGATTTCGTCGTTATAGATGATGATCCGGAAACAATTCAAAAAATCGAGGAAGAAAGCTTTATTTACTATCATGGAGGTGCAACAGAAGATAAAACTCTTCTTGAAACCGGCATTAAAAAAGCAAAAGGTATCGTTTGTGCCCTTCCCAGCGATGCACAAAATCTCTATGTTATCCTGACGGCAAAAGAGTTCAATCCGGACATTTATATACTCTCCAGGGCCGAGGATGAAACCTCGGAACGCAGACTGATAAGGGCAGGGGCTAATCGGGCTATATCTCCCTATACTGTGGGAGGCATGAGAATGGCCATGGCTGCACTAAGGCCTGCAATTGTGGATTTCATAGAAATAACGACCAGAAGGCAAAGTCTTGAGCTCCGGATGGAAGAACTTTTTGTTTATGATGGCTCACCTATCCTTGACAAGTCCCTGGAAGAATCGAAAATCAGGAAGCGCTACGGGCTTATTATCGTGGCGATCAAGAAAGCATCCGGACAGATGATATTTAATCCCGACGCAAGTTATGTCATAGAAAAGGGAGACATACTCATTACCATGGGTGAAGATGTGAATTTGCTTAAATTTTCCGAAGTGTGTTCTTCAAAAGCGATGAACGTATGACACCTTCTCGTAGAATGGTCGGTGGATCAGTTGTTACATCCACGAACGTTGATCCCAATCCACCAGGTGTCTGACCGCCGTCAATTACTGCGTCGATCTTATCTTTAAAACAATTTATTACTTCATCGGCTGAGGAACATTCCTCTGCGCCGGAGAGGTTGGCACTGGTGGCAGTAATAGGGCCGGATAATGTCTTTGACAGATGAGAGGCAATTATATTACTGGAGAGACGTATGCCGATTTTTCCCGTCCCTCCGGTCAACCTCGGGGATATATTGGAAGAAGCCTTAAACACAAGGGTGAGTCCTCCCGGCCAGAACTTTTCCATGAGTCTTCGGCTGACTTCAGGTACATCTTCTACAAATCTGGTTAAATCCTGCTTGTCTCCTATAATAATGGAAACGGGATCTTTGTAATCCCGTCCCTTGATATCATAGATTTTCTCAACAGCTTCAACATTTTCCGCATCTGCACCAAGTCCATAGAAAGTCTCAGTGGGATAAGCAATAACACCGCCTTTTTTCAAAATTTCCACGGCTGCAACTATTAAGGATTTATCAGGATTTTCAGGGTGAACCTTCAGTATTGTCGGCATTCAGGTCTTCATTCTTCTCTTTGATTTTTTCAGCCATATTGGCGGAATAGTCATTCAACTTCCCGCGGAGACCGTCATCTTCCAGAGCGAGTATCTTTATGGCCATGATGGCCGCATTTTTGGCACCGGCTTTGCCTATGGCCATTGTGGCAACCGGTATTCCACCCGGCATCTGTACCGTGGAGAGGAGGGCATCAAACCCCCTGAGGGGAGTGGAATCAATCGGAACTCCAATTACCGGCAGGTGCGTCTGTGATGCAATAACACCAGCCAGATGTGCCGCCGCCCCTGCACCAACGATTATAACCTTGATTCCGCGCTCGGCAGCTTCCCTAGCAAACGTAGAAGTCCGTTCAGGTGAACGGTGGGCTGATGTAATGAAAACCTCGTGTGAAATGCTGAATTCCTTAAGAATTTTTACAGTCTCCTTCATGACGGGGAGATCCGAGTCGCTTCCCATAACAACGCTGACCACAGTGCCTGATTTTTTTTTCATAAATTATCCCCCGTTTTAGCTGACAGCTTAACGCTCACATATTTAGTGCCTGAAATGTCTTGTACCGGTAAAAATCATGGCAATTCCGTGTTCATCAGCCGCTTTTATCGATTCCTCGTCTCGTATTGATCCACCCGGTTGCACAATAGCCGTTACACCTGCCTCAGCAGCCATGTCAACGCCATCTCTGAAGGGGAAGAAGGCATCGGAAGCGAGAACTGTTCCCTCGGTGGGCAGAATTGCTTTCATTGAGGCGATCTTTACAGAATCGACACGGCTCATCTGTCCAGCCCCCACACCTACCAGCTGATCTTTTTTAGCATACACTATGGCATTGGATTTCACATGCTTTACGACTCTCCAGGCGAAATCGAGACCCTGATATTCTTCTTCGGTGGGCGCTCTTTTGGTAACAACCTTTGCCGCCCTGATATCCGTCTCTTCGACATTCCTATCCTGGATGAGGAGTCCTCCGACGACTCTCCTGAAATCATATCCTGCAGATTGTTTCCCACTTGAAGGTGAAATTTCCAGCACCCTCATGTTCTTCTTTGTGTTCAAGATTTCTAATGCATCCTTCTCAAAGCCGGGTGCTATGATAACCTCCAGGAAAGTCTTTGCAATCTCTTCAGCGGTCTTTCTGTCTACCTTTCTATTGAAAGCAACAATGCCGCCAAAGGCAGATACGGGATCGGTCTCCATTGCTTTCCTGTAGGCTTCCAGCAGTTCGCCGTCGGAAGTTGCCGCTCCACATGGATTTGAATGTTTCATAATAATAGCCGATGGCAAATTAAAATCGCCAACCATATTCCATGCCGCATCTCCGTCCATAATATTATTATAGGATAGTTCTTTTCCCTGTAACTGTTTGGCATTCGATATTGCTGAAAGGGATGTGTCTTCTTCCCTGTAGAAGGTGGCTTTCTGGTGGGGATTCTCCCCATAACGGAGATTCTGTGCCTTGGTAAATTGCATAGTGAAAGTATCGGGAAATTCCGTCTTTTCTCCTTCCGGGCTTATCCTGCCAAGGTAGTTTGAAATAGCGGCATCATACCTGGCCGTAAGCTGGAAGGTCTTTACGGCAAGAGCAAAATTAGTATTCTCAGATATCTTTCCCCCCGTTTCATTCATTTCTTTCAAAACTTTAGGGTAATCTTCGGGATCGGTGACAACGGTAACAAAACGGTAATTCTTGGCGGCCGCGCGGAGCATGGCGGGACCACCTATGTCGATATTTTCCACGGCATCTTCCAGCGAGCAGTCCTCCTTTGCCACGGTATCCTCAAATTTATAAAGGTTTATGACCGCCATATCTATGAAATCAATACCCTGCTCTTTTGCTGCTTTTGTATGTTGCTCATTGTCCCGCAGGGCCAAAAGACCTCCATGTATCCTTGGATGGAGTGTCTTCAATCTGCCATCCATCATTTCGGGGAAACCGGTGTAGTCGGAGACATCCGTAACGTCTATTCCGCTTTTTCTTATCTGATCCGCCGTCCCTCCCGTGGAAAGTATTTTCACACCGAATTCTGTAAGTTTCCTGGCAAATTCAACTATTCCTTTCTTGTCCGTTACACTAATAAGCGCTCTCTTTATTTCGTTCTGCATAATTCCTTTCCCTGGTAAACCTGCTGTTTATTTTATTTCCTGCATGTGCAGGATTCTTCTTTCTATCAGCGCTTTCGTGCCGATATCAGGTCTGTGAGCCACAGGTCCCTTTATTGCCGACACAGCTTCTTCTGCGATCTGCTCTGCTCTATTCAGGTCCTCTGCTATCCCGACTACTCCGATCGCCCTTGATGTCGTCATATAGAGTCCATCGTCCCTTTTGTCAACGGATGAATAGTAGAGCTTCGCTTCTCCCACATCACCAATCTCGATCTTTGATGATGTTGTTTTTGCATCCGGGTGATCCTCCGGCAGGCCATAACCCTTGGGAACGACATACTTGCATACGGTCGCCTTTTTCTCAAATTCAATATGGAGTTTGTCAAGTGTTCCTTCGATAATTGCATTGCAGACATCTATAAAATCAGTCTTAAGAAGAGGCAGGGTGTTCATCGCTTCGGGGTCTCCAAACCGGGCATTGTATTCCAGCAATTCGACTCCGTTTTTTGTTATTATAAATCCACCGTACATTACTCCCTTATAATATTCGCCTGTTTCTTTGTAAATTGCCTCCGCTACTTTCTGTGTTATGGCCAGGCCCTCTGCTACGTCACTTGGGCTCATGAATGGCAGTGAATGGTCTTCGGAGGAGTAGGAACCCATGCCCCCTGTGTTTGGTCCTTTGTCATCTACAAATCTTCTCTTATGATCCTGTACCGGAGGTGTCACAACAACTGTCTTCCCATCGCATAAACACTGAAGTGAGAATTCCTCTCCTTCAAGCTTCTCATCTATAATAACGCATGAATGTTGTGATAAAAGCTCCCTGCAGTATTCGAGTGCTTCCTCTTTTGTCTGAAAGTGATCTCCCTGAACCTTTACCCCCTTACCACCTGTGAGCCCGTCAGGTTTTACGACAATTCCATCCAGTTCATCAAGGAAATCTTCTATGCCGTCCATGGATGAAAATATTTCAAACTTCGGGTTTCCCGGTATATTATACTTTCGCAACAGATCTCGTGTGAACGATTTTGAAGTCTCAAGCCTGGCCAGACTTTTAGTTGGTCCCACACATCTGATACCTATTTCCTGCAGGGAATCGACAACACCGTTATTAAGGGGATCTTCCGGGCCTATGATCGCGAAATCAATATTACACTCTTTTGAAAACTTTTTTATACCTTCCAAATCACCATAACCCCCGATCAAGACTTTATCAGATAGTGAGGCTATGCCTGGATTGTTGGCTTTCATATATGAGAAAAGCCTCGAATGATGCTTCGACCGAAAGACAGTTTCCGCAATAACATGTTCCCGTGCGCCATTTCCAACTAAAAGCACATTAAACATAATGATACCTCTTCCATTGAAAGTTCCGAGTTCAGAGTTCAAAGTTCCGAGTTGTAGGAGTGGACATTGCCCACCAACTTTCTTATTATGGGTGGCAGACAGGTTCCCATCGGCCCGTATCCTTAGTTTTACGATTAAAGGATATATAGGAAAAAGGCTTTTGAGTCAAATGGTCTTTATGTGTGATATTCGGAGCCTATCATGTTGACTTTTAGTGGGAATAAAGGTAATTTGCAGACATATTATGCGTCATTCCCAACAGGTGTTTTGTTTTTTATAAACCGAGTAATTTAAAATTTCCTTAAGATAACATACAGCAATTGGATCCGCATATTACATTAAGGCTTATTCTGTTAGCTTTTCTATTGATACTTTCCGGGATTTTTTCCAGTTCCGAAGCCTCGCTTTTTTCCCTTACTACCCTTCATCTCCACAAGATGAGGGCAGAAAGATCTCAATTTTTCACTTATGTCCAAAGGCTTTTGAATTTTCCCAGAAGGTTGCTCATAACCATACTTGTGGGTAATGAATCCGTCAATGTTGCCATCTCGGTTTTATCAACAGCCATTTTCATCTACTTTATGGGAAAGGAAGGCAAGTGGGTGGCAATAGCTGTTACCACTCCACTGCTTCTCATTTTTGGAGAAACCATCCCCAAAACTTTTGCCATAATTAATCCAATAAGGGTTTCATCCTATGTTTCACCTCTCTTGACGGTTTTCTTTGGCATCGTACGACCGATTGTATGGATACTGGAAAGGATTTCCGGCTTTTTCGTTAACCTTTTCAGTACAGGAGATGCCAAAAGAAGAGACGTCCTGATGGAGGATGAATTCAGGACACTGGTTGACGTTGGTCACGAAGAAGGGGCGCTTGAGGAACCCCAGAGGGATCTGATTAACAGGGTGTTTGAACTTCGCGATACAATGATTTCATACGTAATGACTCCCAGGGTGGATATGTTTTGTCTGCCTGTCTCCATGGATATAAAAAGTATGGAAAGGAAGATAATTGGCGCCAGGCATTCAAGAATACCGGTTTATGGTGACAACAGCGATGATATTCTCGGAATTTTATATGTCAAGGATCTTATGGCTGTGACAGCGAGGAAAGAAATAACGGTTAGCATTGAAACATTATTAAGAAAACCATATTTTGTCCCGCTGGAAAAGACAGCCGATAGCCTCCTGAGAGATTTTCAGAAAAGAAAGATACATATGGCGATAGTTGTAGATGAATATGGTGGTGTGGCGGGTGTTGTGACAATGGAGGATATCCTGGAAAGCCTTTTCGGTGATATCTATGATGAATATGATGTAAGAGAGGATTTATACCAAAGGGTGGATGATAAAACTCTTATTGTTTCCGGAATGATGTCGGTAGATGATCTTAACGATCTTATCGGCGCTTCCATTCCTTCGGAGGGTTTCGATACGGTTGGCGGATTTGTTTTTCACCTGTTCGGAAAGCTGCCTGTAAGGGGTGAGGAGATTTCCTTTAATGGTTTTACTTTCAGTGTGGAAAAAATGAGAAGGGCAAGAATATTAAAAATAAGAGTAGTAGAAAAAGGGGCTGAAGGTGGAAAGTAATTTCTTTTCTCTTTTTTTGATATTTGTCTGTCTATGCCTGGAAGGCATCTTCTCGGGAGGAGAACTTGCCTTGGTGGCTTCTGATATAAACAGGATAAGGCATAAAGCCAAAACCGGTTCCCGATCAGCAATGCTTACGCTCAAACTCTTAAATGAGCCGGAGTGGTTTCTCGCCACAACTTTAACGGGAACTAATATATGTGTCATTACCAGTACCGTTATTGCAACATCCATGTTCATATCAATATTTGGCGCTGTCCGCGGTGAATTTATTTCCGCTATTATTATGATCCCTCTTGTCCTTGTCATGGGTGAAATAATCCCCAAAAGCATATCTCAGAAGCATACGGAATCGATCTCCCTCAAAGTTTCATGGTTTATATGGATCTCTTCATGGATATTTTTTCCGGTGGTATTCATTATTTCAAAGATATCCAAGGGGGCGGTCTATATTTCCACGGGAGGAAAAGAAAATGCCCGTTCCACTTACATTACAAGAGATGGTTTGAAATATCTTCTCAGGAAAGAAAGGGATGAGAGTGATATCGCGAGTTCAGAAAAGGAAATGATACGGCGGATTCTCGGTTTCTCCGAGGTGAGTGTCGGGCAGATCATGGTTCCTCTGTCCAATGCGGCCGTCTTGCAAGAAAACTCTACTCTCGGGGAGGCCGCTGTTTTGACTGAAGAAAAAGGTTTTTCCCGTATTCCCGTTTATCGTGACAGGATAGACAACATCACAGGTATACTTCATTGTTTTGACCTTTTGAAAACTCTGCACGGTCAGGCTGAACTTACCGAAAATAACAAGATAACATCCTGTCTCAGGCCGACGGTGTTTTATGTGCCGGAAACGAAGTCTGCCAGTGAGCTTCTCTTTGAGCTGCAGAGGAGTGGCGAACAAATGGCGATAGTTGTCGATGAGTACGGCGGTGCCGTTGGCATAGTGACTATCGAGGACATACTGGAAGAGATAGTGGGTGAAATTGAAGACGAGTACGATAAAGAGGAAAAGCTGTATAAAAAAGTCGGCCCTGGAAGATATCTCTTTGACGCCAGAATAAAAATAGACCATCTCAGCGAAATCATCCTTATGGAGATTCCTGCCGGGGATTATGAAACTCTGGGAGGGTTCCTATTAAACAGGATGGGGAAAATTCCTAAGAGAAGTGAAACATTAAAATTTAACAGAGTCCTTTTCGTTATTGAAGATACTGACATGAAATCCATAAAAGAGGTGCTGGTTGTACTGCCGGATGTAGTTCCGGGCGCAAGGCAATGAACTACCCCGAGGCAAGCCACGTGGGATATCAAAAATAAGTGTTTTATCTTTTCTAACGCAGCAAGCTGCGGGGAATTAAACCCTGCAGATTTCGCATCGCCCTTCAAATGATTAGAGTAATCCGTGTAATCTGTGGATTAAAAAAGGTGATTTGATGATCAAAAGAAGGAACGACAGATTTTCAACTATAATTCTTGCCGCCGGTAAGGGAACCCGTATGAAATCCTCACTGGTGAAAGTTCTTCACCCCATTTACGGAAAGCCGATGCTTTCCTACCCGGTTGCCGTAGCAAGAGGTGTCGGATCGGAAGGAATCGTTATCGTAGTCGGTCATCAGGCAGAATTAGTAAAAGAATCTGTTAAAGATAACGACCTTCTTTTCGTGTACCAGGGAGAACAGCTGGGAACCGGCCATGCCGTGCTTCAAACCAGGGATAGATTCCTCCATTTTGAGGGAACTATCTTGATCCTTTGCGGTGATGTACCTCTACTCACTCTATCTACGGTAAGGGCGTTACTTGACTATCATTTTTCGGGTGATGCGGCGGTTACGGTTTTAACCACCTTACTCGACACCCCGCACGGTTACGGGCGGGTTGTCAAAAAAACGGAGGGTGATATCCTGAAAGTCGTGGAAGAGCGCGATGCAACATATGAGGAAAAGATGATCAGAGAAATAAATACAGGCATATACTGTGTGGAAAGTGAATTTCTTTTTGAAGCCCTGGCAGATATTGACAACAAGAATGCACAGGGCGAATATTATCTGACAGATATTTTCAAGATCGCCAGCAGAAGAGGATACGCTGCAAGGTCGTTCATTGCCAATGATCCTGTTGAAGTTATGGGAATAAATACCCCTGATGACCTGAAACTGGCAACCCGTATTATCGAAGAGCGAATGGAGAAAGGGGGCAAATCTTAATCAAAGATTTGGCCCCAAAAGAGTGAAGCATCCTATGTTATGAAAGACTTATGTCCTCGGGAAATCCTCCCCGCAGCCTGCGCTATACCGTCTTTCGCGGTACAAACATGAAATATACTGGTGCTGCTCAGCCTGAGGATTCCTCAATAAAAATACGTACAATCTCCGGTTCAGAAAGCAGAGAATCCATCATCCCATCTATTAAAACCTTTCTCCGGTCCGACTCCCACGCCTTCCAGGCTTCAATGGTCGTCCATGTGCTGATGATCATGAAGTGCAAGGGATTATCCGCTGCCCGGAGTGTCTCACCAGAGATGTAGCCGAGCCGCCGCACCACATCTGACCTAACTTCCTGTATAAGGTTCCTGAGTTCATCCTCTTTCCCCGGCAGACAGTGTCTTTCAATCATTACTCTTATCATGCTTTTTCACCTCCCCTACAGTCTGTTTTTAACGATTACATTCACAACAGAAGGATCTGCCAGGGTGCTTATATCCCCCAGATCGGTCACGTCATCCGCCGCAACCTTCTTCAGTATCCTCCTCATAATCTTTCCGCTTCGCGTTTTGGGAAGAGCGTCAGACCACTGTATCTTCTCAGGTGTGGCAATGGGACCGATCTCTTTCCTCACGTGGGCCACCAGCTCTTTCTTCAACTCTTCCGTCTTCTCAATGCCGGCATTCAGGGTAACATAGGCATAAATCGACTGACCTTTAATCTCATGGGGATAACCGACAACAGCTGCCTCGGCAACAGCATAGTGGGCAACCAGGGCACTCTCAACCTCCGCCGTCCCCATCCTGTGACCGGAAACATTGATAACATCGTCAATACGACCCGTTATCTGATAATAACCATCCTCATCCCTGTTGGCGCCATCACCCGCGGTATAGTAGCCGGGGAACTGCTCGAAATAGGTCTCCTGGAATCTTCCGGGATCACCATAAACACCCCTCATTATGCCGGGCCAGGGTTTCTTTATAACAAGGGCGCCGCTTGCAACCATCTCCTCAAACTCTTTGCCATAATCATCTACAAGGGCCGGCCAGACACCCATGTAGGGGACGGTAGCCTTGCCGGGCTTGACATCAATCGCACCGGGAAGCGGTGTTATGAGGATTCCTCCGGTCTCGGTCTGCCACCAGGTATCAACAATAGGACATTTTCCCTTACCTATCACGTTGTAATACCAGTTCCATGCCTCGGGATTGATAGGCTCACCTACCGTACCCAAAATCCTGATAGAGGATATATCCGCCTTCTTTACCCATTCATCACCTTCCCTGGCAATAGCCCGGATAGCCGTGGGAGCGGTATAAAAGATGTTCACCTTGTATTTCTCCACAACCTTCCAGAAACGGCTGATATCCGGATAGTTGGGAACACCTTCGAACATTACCGAGGTGGCACCGTTGCAGAGCGGCCCGTAAACAATGTAGCTGTGTCCGGTAACCCAGCCGATGTCTGCGGTACACCAGAAAATGTCATCCTCGTGATAATCAAATATCATCTTGTGAGTATAGGCCACAAAAACAAGATAACCGCCGGTGGTGTGCATCACTCCCTTCGGCTTCCCCGTGGAACCTGACGTATAAAGAATGAAAAGCGGGTCCTCGGCATCCATCCATTCCGGCTCGCAATCCGCATCCACCTTCGCCATCTCATCATGCCACCAGAAATCCTTCCCTTCATTCCAGTCACACTCAATCTTGTCG
Source organism: uncultured Syntrophales bacterium (assembly GCA_964454305.1). Lineage (GTDB taxonomy): Bacteria > Desulfobacterota > Syntrophia > Syntrophales > JADFWA01 > JAUSPI01. The sequence goes on from CAYVXX010000016.1 coordinate 16,750, forward strand.
CCAACCCTCTTTACAACGATCACCTTCCCTACAGAAGGACACTCCTCAATTGCCTTGTCACCGCTCGCCTTCTGGGGAACCGCCTTGGCTCCGCGAAAGGTGCCGTCACAGACAATGAGCATCTTCGACTCGCTGTCCTGAATCCTGTCCCTGAGAGCATCAGCGCTGAATCCGCCGAAAACAATGCTGTGGATAGCGCCGATACGCGTGCAGGCAAGCATCGCTATCGCAAGCTCCGGAATCATCGGAAGATAAATACATACCCTGTCACCCTTCTTGATACCGTGTGACTTGAGGACATTGGCAAACTTGCAGACCTCCTCGTGGAGCTCCTTATAAGTATATGCCTTGTCTTCGCCGGGCTCGTTACCCTCCCACTGGATAGCTGTCTTGTCACCCCTCGTCTCAAGGTGCCTGTCCAGACAATTGTAGGAAATGTTAAGCTTCCCGCCTTCAAAATACTTGACGTATATGGGGCCCTTCCTCACGTCAAAATTGTAATCCTCAACCTTGTCCCACTTCTTGAACCATGAAACATATTCCGAAGCAATCTCACCCCAGAAATTGCCAGGGTCCTCTAAAGAGCGCTTGTAGAGACTTTCGTACTCCTCCCTGCTCTTTATGTACGCCTTCGCCCTTGCCGCCTCCGGTACCGGATAAATATCCTTTAATTGAACCTTTTCGTCTTCGCTCATTGTTTCAACTCCTTCTATTTTTAATTTTCCCTCTTTCGCATTTAAGTCGTATCTGGGGATTAAGCGCATCAATGCATCACAGAAGTTATTCCGCAGAGAAAGTGAGGGTTTTGAAAAATGGGTTTACCCTCTGTCTCAATTAAGGGAAAAACCCATCTTTCAAAGCCCCCAAATTATCCAATTTTGCCACTAAACACAATATGTTACGGCCATTCAACGAGAAAGAAACCTGTAATGAAAGCTCTATATCCCCAGGAAAGCTTCTTTCACATGCTCGTTATGCATCAACTCCTGACCTGTCCCCTCGAGAACTGTCCTTCCGTTTTCCAGGACATAGGCCCGGTGACACATGGCCAGAGTCTGCCTGACATTCTGCTCAACGAGAAGAATCGTAACACCCTCTCCATTGATCTTTTTTATCATACCGAAGATCTGCTGCGTCAGAAGCGGCGAAAGGCCCAAGGAGGGTTCATCAAACATCATCATCTTTGGATGACCCATCAGTCCTCTGCCTATAGCCAGCATTTGCTGCTCCCCCCCTGAAAGGGTTCCTGCCATCTGTTTTTTTCTTTCACCGAGTATCGGGAAAAGCCCGTAGACATGTTCCATCGTTTCATTGCGCTTCCCTTTGGCCTCGACAATGAGTGAACCCATAATAAGGTTTTCCTCTACGCTCATATCGGGAAATAGACGTCTCGCCTCAGGAACATGCACGAGACCATACTCAATAATCTTACTGGCCGGCAACTGATCGAGGCGAATACCATCAAACTCTATTGTTCCCTTCTGCGGCGTCAGCAAGGAGGATATCGTCTTGAGCGTGGTGGATTTCCCAGCCCCATTAGCACCAACCAGAACTACAATCTCCTTTTCCTTTACATGAAAGGTAACATCCCAAATAACCTGAAGATCTCCATAGAAAACATTTATACCGTCAACTTTTAACATTATTCAACCCCCAAATAGGCTTCTATGACCGCCTGATTATTGGCAACCTCCTCAGGGGTACCTGAGGCAATGGTCTGGCCGAAATTGATAGCATGGATACGATCCGATATTGTCATGATTACCTTCATTATATGTTCTATAATCAAGATGGTAATCCCGCTATCCCTCATCTTTTTAATCAGATCAATAGCCTCATCCAACTCTCCAGGATTTAATCCTGCCGCGGTCTCGTCAAGAAGTATAAGTTCCGGTTTTGTAGCAAGAGCACGGGCAATCTCAAGCCTCTTTCTTCCCCCTATAGGAAGACTTTTCGCCAACTTGTCCTTTTCCCCTATAAGATTAGTGAACTCCAACACCTTTAGCGCTGCCTCTTGGGCTTCCCCTATGCCATTGACCCGGCAAAAGGCAGATGCTGTTACATTCTCCAACACAGTCATCCTCGCAAGGGGTTTCACAACCTGGAAGGTCCGGCCTATGCCAAGGTGACAGACTTTATGAGTCTTCAACCCCTTTATACTTTTACCTTTGAAAACGACATCCCCGGACGTAATAGGGAAATAATTATTGATACAATTGAAGGTGGTGGTTTTTCCGGATCCGTTCGGTCCGATAAGACCGAATATCTCACCTTCATCTACATGAAAAGTAACATCATTAACCGCTTTAAGCCCTCCAAAGGCTTTAACAAGATTTTTTATTTCAAGGAGTGCCATATAATTTACCCTCCACTTCCTTATGAGACAGATGATGGTTTAATTCTAAAAACATACCGTTTAATTTTCGACCAATCGCCCACTACACCATTTGCTAAAAACATTATCACAAATACGACCAGCAGGCCGAAAGCCATCGCATGTCCCTGGCTTATCCATGCCGGAGCCAGGCCAAAGAACGAGCTTCTGAATGTTTCCTGAACTCCTACCATAATAAAGGCACCTACAGCGGGCCCCATGATGGTGCCGACTCCGCCCACTATACCGACCAGAATCGCCATAATGGATATGTAGTGCAGGGAAAACACCACCTCAGGATCGATAAACGCCATATAATTCATGTAAAAAGCCCCTGCCATTCCTGTGAAAAAGGAACTTACCATAAGGGACAGATTTTTATAAAGAAGCGTATTTATGCCCAGGGATTCTGCAGCTTCCTGATTCTCCCTTATGGAAACGAAATAATATCCCCATTTAGACTTCATAATCAGATGTATGGCAAAAACACAGGCAAAAGCTAATAGCAGCACGATATAATAATAAGGGAGCTTGCTTCTGAAGCTCTGGATAATGAGAATCCCCACCATCCCGTCCGTCAGGCTTTCCCAGTTGGTGGCGATGAGCCTGAAAACTTCGCCTCCGGCGAGAGTACCCAGGGCAAAATAAGGGCCTCTCAATCTGAAACAGACCCAGCCTACAAAAAGCCCGATCAACATGGCTGCGATGCCCCCGAGCATCATACCCCACCAGGCAGATATCCCCAGTTTTGTAGCAATTATACCCGCGGTATACGCGCCGACACCGAAAAATATGGCATGCCCAAAAGATACCTGACCGGTGTAACCTGCCAGCAGGTTCCATGAAGAACCGACGATAACCCATATAAGAACAATGATGGCGAGATGCTGATAATAATCAGAACGGACAACCAGCGGGAAAACCAGACAAACAATTCCCAGAATAATTAATGTCAAATTTTTTTTCATCACAGTTCCGTCCCCTTTTATGATTTAATAAGACGTTTTATACCGACCAAACCACCAGGTAAGAATACCAGGGCAATTATGAAAATTACAAAACCAACCATCTCTTTATAGCCCATGCCGATATACGTTGCACCGAGAGATTCCGCAATACCCAACGTGAGCCCGCCGAATATTGCCCCCACAGTACTTCCCAGGCCTCCCAGTATACAAATAACAAACGCCTTCAGGGTAAATGGGCCTCCAATATCCGGGAAAAGATAAAAGATCGGTATCAACAAACTTCCAGCCGACGCTACCAATGCCGAACCCAGGCCAAAGGTTATAATTGTAATACGGGTGCTGTTCACACCCATCAGAGTCGCCGCTTCCTTATCCTGCGCAGTGGCACGGATGGAACGACCGGTATCCGTCTTGGCAAGGAACCAGAAAAGTATCAACGTAATAACAACCGCGAAGATAAAGGCTATACACATCGGCAGATTAAAAGAAATATTACCGATAAAGAAAGCTTCACCACCGTACGATGTTTTAACCGTCTTGTAATCCGAAGTAAAAATAAACCTGCATATCTCAGCAAGGACCATGCCTATTCCGACGGTCATCAGAACCTGATTTTCAGGAAGGATAGAATCGATTTTCATCAGCGGATTCAACAGATATTTTTGCAGAAAACAGCCAAGGAGAAACAGGGCCGGCATTGCAACAATGAGCGAAAAATAGGGATCAACATGCATATAAGAGGATAAGACAAAGGTAATATACATGGCGACCATCATCAACTGACCGTGGGCGAGGTTTATAATTCCCATGACGCCCATGATAAGGGACATTCCAATTCCGATCAGGCAGTAAATACCACCTATAAGAACCCCCGCTACTAACGTCTGGATCAAAACATCCATTTAATGTTCCTCTCTTTAAAATTCTTGTTGCAAGTGAACCGCCATCGGCCAATTCCGATGGCAGCCCACTTCCTTAATTTGTTTTAATTTAGTATCCCCAGACCTTCAGCCAGTCCACAGGATATTCGAATTTTTTCGTTGAAGCCTTTTCAGGCCAGACCATTTCCAGTTTTCCATCAATCCACTGAACGACATAGGTGTCTGCTTTATTCTGGTTTAGCATCTTACCCCAGGTGCCAAATTTAACCTGCCCAAAAACCGTCATCATATCTGTTTCAGAAAGCGCCTTCTTGACATCGGTATTGCTGAACGATTTGGCCCTTTTCAGAACGTCGGCGATCACGTAGCACGCGGCATATGCCTCTGCCCCATGATATTCTGTGTCTCGATTATATTTGGCTAAGAATTTTTTATAGTAATCCATCGCCCCCGGGAAAGGAAGAACCTGATGCCAGAGTGTGGCTGAAATAACTTTATCAGAAGCTTTTCCCGCATTCTCAACAAACTCCGGCAGGGTAAATCCGGCCGCACCACCAATAAACATCTTCGGCGTCAATTTCATTTCTCTCGCCTGCTTCATGAGAAGAGAGGCGTCCATGATATAGGACACCATGTAGATGATATCGGGATTGAGTCGTTTAATCTGGGTCAAAACCGGCTTATAATCGATTCCGCCATGCTCATACCCTTCTTTTAAAAGAACCTTGATTCCCAATTTATTACAGGTCTTTTCAAAGGCTTTCGCACCAGACGTTCCAAAAAGAGAATTTTCGTAAAGGATTGCAACCGTTTTGGGTTTGATTGTTGCTACCAGTAGACTTTCAACAGCATCTGCATAGTGACTTGCCGGCGGATTTAAACGATATATCCAATCCCATCCTGAAGTGGTAATCTTATCCGCAGAACCGGTATTGACAAGAAAAGGCATCGCTTGTTGCTGGCAGACACCGGCCACAGCGTAAGTTACCGAACTGCTGTACCCACCACCAAGCATCACAACCTTGTCTTTGGTGATAAGTTTTTCAACAACAGAACGACCAACCTCCGGACGCCCCGTATCATCTTCTATGAGCAGCTCCAATTTTTTCCCGTTAATACCACCTGCCGCATTAATCTCTTCAAGTGCAAGATCGAAAGAGAGCTTTTCAACCTCTCCGAATTTAGCCTGAGCACCGGTAAGCGGGAGAACAATACCCACCTTCACTGAATCGGCGGCCATAGAAGACGACACCCCGAAAGTGAAACACAAGGTTACTGATAAAAGGAATACCATTAAAATTTTTAAAACTCTCATAATTACCTCCTCCTTTTAAGGTTAAAAATTAGTTAAACACTTTTCCTTCAAGCCCCTCAAATTCCAACTTTCATTGTAATTTATAACTTAAGTAAAATCAACAAGAGTAATGAGATCGAGTTTATGGCGTGACGTTATCACGTGAGAAGTAAGTTGAAAATCAGGCAGTTTCTGATTTTTTTGTCAGATATTTTCTTACACGGGGAAAATCATGGTTCGATAAGACCGTTTTGTATGGCAAAGCGTGACAGCTCCGCATTGTTCCGCAGATTGAGCTTCCTGAGAAGGCGAGAGCGGTAAGTATCCACTGTCTTTATACTGATGTGATAAATTTCTGCAATCTCGCTATTCGTCTTTCCCAGAGACAGACACCTCAATACTTGAATTTCCCTGTTGGAAAGAGTATCCAGCAAAGACATGTTACTCGTTCCTCTGCCCAAGCGGAGTGCCAATGATTCCGCCGCTGAATCACTGAGGTAGCGCCCACCGCTATGAACCTTTCGAATGGCATTGACGAGTTCCTCCGGCGCCGATCGCTTGGTCATATATCCCCTGGCTCCTGCACCTATCGCCCGTACAACATACTGTTCCTCTTCATGCATGGTAAGGATGAGGATGGGCAGCTCCGGACAATAAGAACGAAGTTGATTAATCACCTCCAGCCCATCCATGCCGGGCATGGAAATATCGACCACCGCCACGTCAGGCAGTGTTTTCCGTATCTGTTTAATGGCCTCATTGCCGTCGGATGCTTCTGCGATTACTACCATTTCGCCACTCTCTTCGACGATACGTCGAAGGCCGGCTCTAACGATGCTATGATCATCTGCCAACAGAACTTTGATCAAATGACTGCTCCTCCTTTGCATGGATCGGCACTCTTAAATAGACCTGTGTGCCTTTCCTGTATTCCGATTTAATCTCCAGGATGCCGCCAATCAGATTGGCACGCTCACGCATCCCTATTATTCCCAGACAGGTAGACTCTGAAATCTCTTCTACATCAAAGCCGCGACCGTTATCCTCTACTGAAAGGGTTAACATCCCATCTTCTGTTTCCAGTGTAATGTCTACATGAGTGGCGGAAGCGTGACGGGCCACATTGGTCAAAGCCTCCTGAACAATCCGATAAGTTGCTATTGACATGACGTCATTTATATGCGGCACGTTCTGATGCTCAAAAAAACAGGCAAGTCCTGTACGTTTCTCAAAATCCGTTGTGTACCACTCCAGCGCATCGATGAGTCCCAGGTGGTCGAGCACCCCTGGGCGAAGGCGTGTCGACATGTCTTTGACCTCATCGATGGTCTTATCAATAAGGTTACACATTATCAACGTCCGTTCTACCATTTTGGGGTTATTTTTACCCAAACCTTCCTTGATCCATACACAGTCCATACGCAGCGCGGTAAGCATCTGACCCAGCTCATCATGCAGCTCCCGGGCTATAACAGCGCGTTCTTTCTCCTGGCTGGCTATAATACCACCGGAAAGACGCCTCAACTGATCCTGTGCCCTTTTGATTACCGTTATGTCCATTGCTATTCCACATAAACCACGAACAGATTCCTGCTCGTCGTATAGGGGAAATTTCACCGAAAAATAGACATGGGTGCCATCTTTTTGAGAGACGCTTTCCTCTACCTGTATCGAACGTCTCTCCTTGAAAACTCGCGCCTCGTTCGTACGAAATTGAGCGGCTATCTCCTCGGGAAATATTTCATGGTCGGTCTTGCCATTAATTTCTTCATTTCGCACATCAAACAACTCCTCAAACTGGGAATTGACCATGATGTACTTATATGACCTGTCTTTAATATAAACAACGGCGGGCATATACTTGAGGATGCTTGTAATTTCCCTTGTTTTTTCCTTTACCTGCGATTCGAGATCCCTGGAATATCGGCTGAGTTTCTCCTGAGCGCGTTTGAGCTCTTCCTCGGCACGTTTACGCTCGGTGACGTCAATAAGGATCGCCAGAGACCGTACGATATTCATTTTGCCGTCCCGTTCGGCGATGGCCGATAAGAGGATATCGATAGCCTCCCCGTTCTTCTTGATAAATTGATATGGAATATCCTTAATAAAACCAGACCTCAAGAATTCAGAAATTACACGATCTTCGGCCAATCGGCGGGAGTCCTCCGTCAGAAATTCAGTAAAGCTTCGACCGATCACCTCGCTGCTTTCATATCCAAGGGCTTCGGACCAATAGTCACTGATACTCACCAGTTTACCTTCGTGATCTATCGAGTGCAACATAGCAGGTGTATTGTGATACAGAGAACGGTATCGTTCTTCACTTTGACGGAGTGTCTGTTCAACCTTCCTTCTTTTTACGATTTCAAGGCTCGCCTGTTTATAAAGGAAAAAAACTGCCAGCCCGATAAAAACACATATGGCCAGAATTATATTGCCCACACTTCTCATCAAGGGATCAAAAACCGCTTTGGAGATTGCCCTGGAGCTACGAAGGAAAATGACATTCCAGCCTGGATAATTATCAAGGCTTAACTGTTGTATCAGGTATTCATCGCCTGACTCATCAAAAGCACGGTCCTTTCTCATTTTCAGACCACTCCAGGTCCATGGCCCTTTACCAAATTGCCGTGTTGTTGCAATATGAGAAATTTTATCAGGTGGAAGTTTCCATAAAAGCTTGTAAAGCCAATCTTGACGATTAGAAATGAAAACGATACCGTGAGGGTCCGTAAGCATTACTATCCCTTCATAAACATGTTTAAATTCCTTTTCCAGGGGTGCGATGGATGCCTTGATTACGGCAACTCCTATCGGGGCACCACGGTTCTTCCCGTAAACCGGGTGGCTGTAGTAAACGCCACGCTTTTTCGAAGTTACCCCCAGGGCCATGTAGAGGGAAGTAGAACCCTCGATAGCCTTCCGGAAGTACGGGCGAAAAGCATAATTTTTCCCAACAAAGCTGTCAGACGCGCCGCGATTGCTCGAAGCTATGGTTTTCCCGCTGCCGTCTATCAGGTAACAGACGTTAACATCGAGGGCACTTTTAAAATGGTCGAGAATGGTATTCGCCTTTTTCAGCGAGCCATCATCCGGCCTCAATATAGCTTTTTGTAATTCTTCAAGACCGGCCAATACCCTTGCCGATTTCAGATTTCCGCCGAGAAAAGAGGAGAGGTGATTTCTGATCGTTTCTAACTGCAAAGCGGTCTGTACATTGGCCTCTTTGAAGGTGGATTCTTTTAAGGAAGCATGGTAGAGATACCCCCCTATAGATGTAGATAGAAAGGCGAGTAGAGATAAAACTATGAGAATCACACGAAGTTTCATATTTACTCTATTCCTTCACATTCAAGAAATCCTTCAGGCCTGGAGAAAAACTCTCTTTTTCCGGTATTCTGAAAAAACTGTCTGAAATTTTTTCATTTATCAGTATTTTCACCGGTACACTTAAAACCCAGAGGATATCATCCCTGTAAAATTCTATTCGTTTGGGAAACCAGAAATTTCCCTCCACACGGGTATAATCTATATATTCTGCCCTCAGTTTTACCCGCCTTCCATTGGCTGTTCCAATACCAACAAATCTTACGGGGAAACCTGTCTCTTTTTCCGTCCATAGACGGCTACATGGAATTTGCCCAATTCTTTCCCCTATGACAAAGGCAACTTTTCCATCTATACGGTCAAAGGCAACCGTCCCCGTATCCACACCCAAATAACTCAGGTCATTTATCAGGGCCTCAATAGATTCCTGGAAAAATACAATCGGCAGAACCGTATCTATTTTCCTGTAGTCAATGTCAGCCACATCTTTAACCATAGCAAAAGATTTCCTGCCATAATTAATAATGACTTCTTTCCCATAGGCAAGGGCTCGTTCCGACCGGAAAATTCCTCCCTTTTTAATATAGATCTGTTCATCTACTTCTATTCTTCCTTCGTCATATCTGTCATCAAAGATCGTTGTCTTAAAGACTATATTCAAATTGTCTGTTTTCCGGTTTGCTTTCAGGATGGGCTGTAAGATTTGTTCTGCAGTTGGTATGTAAGCAACTCCTCGATAAGAAATTACAAGCAGTGCAAATATTATCAGCACTCCTGTCAATTTTTTCTTCATGTTACTCTTTCAATGATTTCACAAAGAGATAGAAAATGTCTTCTTCCTCGATCAAAGAAGATGCTTTCGTAAAAAGTCTTTTTTTATCACCCAAAATCATGTCCTGAACTTGTTTCAGGATCATTCAGGGTCTCTAACTTATTGCAATGTTTAGATGCTGAAACAAGTTCAGCATGACAAATGACACATTTTGAGACTTTTTACGAGACTGCCAAAGAAGAAGATTAACAAAAACTTTTTAAGCATATTTGATGCCAGGTTTGTCAGGGCTATATCGGAAGGCATTGTATCTATTGCGAGGAGTATAATACCATGTTTTTTTAAAAGGCGGCGAGGGATTCACTCTCCCTTCAGTTTCTCAAGTTTTTCCTGTTTTGTTTTGCAATTTATACAAAGGGTAGTCACGGGTCTTGCCATCAATCTTTTGTCAGATATCGCCCCGTCGCATACCTCACATATTCCAAAAGTTCCCTCGTCGATACGCTTGATAGCTTCCTGCATTTTTATGATTAATTTTCTTTCCCTGTCCCGTATTCGAAGTTCAAAATTTCTTTCCGATTCGAGTGTTGCTCTGTCAGCCACATCAGGAAAGTTTTCTTTACCATTAGTCATTTCCGAAACGGTTTTCCCCGCTTCACTCAACAGCCCTTCAATTCTATTGGTAAGAAGATTTCTAAAATATTCAAGCTTTTCAGGTTTCATTGGTCAAATAATCTGCCTTTTATATAAATTTCCCAAAGCACATCTCAAATGGAACACTGTTAACTATATAATCACAACACTTTTGTAAAGGGAAAAATGTGGTTTGTAATAAATTAATTTTCACCCACTATTCTATTCTTTATCACAATTCCATGCACTTCTCACTTTCTCAATAATGTTCGTTGTTGATGCTCCTTTAATCTCAGGAATAATGACAATCTTTCCCCCTCTTCTCTTCACGGATTCTCGCCCAACTACATCTTCCTCCGACCAGTCTCCACCCTTAACGATAATATCAGGTTTCAGATATTCAATCAGTTCAAGAGGGGTATGCTCATTAAATATGGTAACATAATCCACAGATTCAAGGGAGGACACAACATCCGCTCTCTCATCCTCAGGAATAAGAGGTCTCCTCTCACCCTTGATCGCTCTTACAGATGAATCGCTGTTAAGGGCAAGAACCAGCACGTCCCCCAATTTTTTTGCTTCCCTCAGATACCTTGTATGTCCAACATGGAGAATATCAAAACAGCCATTGGTAAACACGATATTCTCTCCACGAGTTCTGTGCCTGTCAAGTTCTTTTTTCAGTTTTTCCCTTGAGTAAACCTTCATAATACGCACATCCTATGACAATGAATAAGACTTCCTGAAAAGTCTTTGAATAAATACTCACTATATCGCCCTGGCAAGTGTGAGAACTGACACTTTCTCTGCACCATTTTTGATTAATACCCGTGCACATTCCCTGACAGTACTGCCCGTAGTATAAACATCATCTATCAATACAACTCTTTCCCCATCTATTTTTCCACTGTCTGTTATTATAAACGATCCTTTGACATTCGTGCTCCGTTGTTTTTTGCCCAAACCTGTTTGCGGCTTTGTATGGATAATTCTTTTGAGTGTTCTAAAATCTAAACATATAGAATATCTGATTGCAATCTCTCTTGCCAGTATAAGGGATTGATTGAATCCCCGCTCTTTTAATCTCGTCTGATGCAGGGGCACAGGTAAAATCAATGAATACCCTTCAAGGCTGAAAGAATCATATTCGAACTCTGCCATCAATTTCCCCAGGGTTTCACCCACAGATATTTCCCCTTTGTACTTGAACCGATGGATGGCATTCATAAGAGGTTGCTTAAATTCCCCCACTGACCTTACAACGGAAAAATACTGTTTTGATGATGCACATTCCCCGCAAAGATGATCCGTACCCTCATAGTTAACAAAAGGAAGGCCACAACACGAACAGATAGGTGTTTTAACAAAACTTATCCGAGAAAGACACTCCGGACAGATACGAATTTTTTCATTATTATACAGAACTATACCGCATATCACACACCGTGAAGGAAATATAATATCGGCAAGACCTGTCAGAGCGTTTTTCAATATCACCACTCAGTTATACAACGTCGTATATTCAGGTCAGTATTTGTAACTACAACATACCTTCATCGAGGGAAGTCACTTTATGATCTTCATTTCCGACTTCCATCCTGGGTACATCTGACCACAGCCTCTCAATATCGTAAAACTCTCGCGTAGGTTCATAGAAGATATGTACTATTACATCACCATAATCCATCAGCACCCACTGCCCAAATTTTTCACCCTCAATTCCGAGGGAAAGTGTCCCGGATTTTTTCAAATCTTTTTCAATAGATGACGTAATCGCTTGAACCTGTCTGTCAGAACTTCCACTGCATATTATCATATAATCGGTGAAGGATGATATTCCCTTTACATCAAGTATTATAATATCCTTAGCTTTCTTTTCAAGCGCCGCATTGATGCACTGCAAAACCATTTTTATCGTGTCTTCCCGTTTTCTAACAGACATCACCTCCTTATTTCGTACTGACTGGAACATGTATAATTTAATCTTTTTAATATCTTATGACTATAGTATATTTACTAACAGAATTTAAAAATAGTGTCAATTCGAAATTGGTAGTTGTTTAAAAATGGTCATTATGATAGAAGCTTTATCTCCATGTTTTTCAAGGGTCTCTTACCCGAGATGTTTGTAAAGCTGCAAACGTCTCGAAATCCATCGGAGGCTTATTTCAATCTCAAATGGTAAGATCTTTTAAGGTTTTGTTTTGTTCCGGCCGGTCCGGTTTAGGTATTGAAAATGCGTGGCATTATAAAGAGAGTTCAGATAAACATTCCTCTACATCTCCTCCATGAAAAGCATCTTTCAACCATCATAAAAGAGAGAATCAACCCGGAAATCAGCTTCAATTATTTTGTCCTTGACCATTTCAAAAGAGAAGATTTAAAGAAGATTGCGAATACCATTATAGAGGCGGGATTGTCAATCACCATGCATGCCCCCTTTATGGACCTCAGGCCTGGAGCAATTGACCCAAAGATAAGGCAGGTATCCATAGATCGCTTCAAGCAATTTTTTGACCTCGTCCCTTATTTCCAACCGGGTTTTGTTGTATGCCATGCTTCCTTTGATGAAAAATATTATGTAGGATGTATTAAGAGGTGGACAGAAAACAGCATTGACACATGGCAGCAATTCTTACCTCTCGCCCGTGAGATGAATACGATTATTACTCTTGAAAACGTCTATGAAAATAGTCCTCATTATTTAGCTTTACTCCTCGATTCTCTTAAATCTCCTTATATTCATTTCTGCTTTGACACAGGACATTTCAATGCATTTTCCAAGGCAAGTTTAAAAGAGTGGATGGACAGACTGGGGCCTTACCTGAAACAGCTTCACTTACATGATAATACAGGTTTTGCTGACGAACACCTTCCCGTTGGAGATGGAAATTTTCCGTTTTATGAGCTGTTTAAAATATTGGAAGAGCAATCTATAGATCCAGTAATAACGCTTGAACCTCACACAGAGGAAGACCTGTGGAAAACGTTAAAAAATATCAAGGAAATGAAGCTTCTGGAAATAATCAAGGCAGATCCGTAAAAGAAATAAGTTACAGTAACGAGCGATGCAGTGTAATACAGAAATTGGATTTTTCACAAAGCCTTAAAACTAAAAGGAGAATTTATGAAGATCGGTATCATAGGCACCGGTTATGTGGGTCTGGTCACCGCGACCTGTTTTGCCCATATGGGAAATGACGTGACCTGTATGGATATAGACAAGGATAAGATTGATAATCTCAACAAGGGAATTGTTCCAATTTATGAACCTGGACTTGAACTCATGATCAATAAAAATCATGCCGACGGCAGACTCAATTTTACTACTGACATGGAAGAAACCGTAAAAGATTCACTTGTCATATTTATCGCAGTTGGAACGCCACAGGATGAGAATGGTTGTGCGGACATGAAACATGTTCTCGATGTAGCCGAGGACATCGGTTGCTATATGGAAAGTTATAAGATCGTCGCTAATAAATCCACCGTCCCGGTGGGCACGGCAGATAAAGTAAAAAATGTCATTGAAAAAAGGCTGGCGGAGAGGAAAATATCTATAGAATTTGACGTTATCTCCAACCCGGAATTTCTCAAAGAAGGTGATGCCATAAACGATTTCATGAAACCGGACAGAGTTATTGTGGGAACTGACAACGTAAGGACAGCCGAGCTAATGAAAGAGTTATATTCTCCATTTGCCATGATTAGAGAAAAGTTTATAGTCATGGATATAAGAAGTGCGGAAATGACAAAATATGCGGCTAATGCAATGCTTGCTACCAGGATATCTTTCATCAACGAAATGGCAAATATTTGCGAAAGAGTAGGTGCTGATATTGCAATGGTCAGAAAGGGAATTGGAGCGGACAGTCGAATAGGTTACAGCTTCATTTACCCAGGTGTTGGCTATGGAGGCTCATGTTTCCCAAAAGATATCAGGGCGCTGATAGCTATGGCCGAAGATTTTCAATATGATGCTAAAATATTAAAATCTGTAGACGAGGTCAATCTCAAACAGCGAAAATTTTTTGTCGAAAAGATAATAAAATACTTTGAGGATAAGGGAGGCCTCCACGGCAGGACAGCCGCTATCTGGGGTCTTTCTTTTAAACCAAACACAGATGATATTAGAGAGTCTCCTGCCCTGGATACAATACATACTTTACTGTCGGAAGGGGCAAAGATTAACGCCTATGATCCTGAAGCAACCGAAGAGGCAAAAAAGGCACTGGGCACTAATCCCGACATAAGATATTTCAAGAATGCATACGATGCCCTGAGTGAAAGTGATTTTCTTGCACTGGTAACGGAGTGGCACCTTTTTCGAAACCCGGACTTTAACAGGGTAAAACAGCTATTAAAGAATCCGGTAATTTTCGATGGAAGGAACCAGTATGAGCCTCGCGAGATGAAGAAAAGAGGATTCATTTATTTTTGCATAGGGCGGAAATAACCTGCTGTCGGCTAAACTTGTCCTCGACCCCGATCGAGGAGTCAATAGCCCAAGGCACAAAGAAAAAAGTCCAAAATTAAAATTTGTTTTACTTTTATAATTGACAGTCTCGTAAAAAGTCGAAATATGTACAATTTTGTCATTCCCGTGAAAACGGGAATCCAGTTTTTTCAAGTGCTTAGCCCTCTATGGATTCCCGCTTATGCGGGAATGACCGACTTTTTACGAATGCATCATAATTTACATTTTGATATTTTATATACATAGGGTTTGAAACTTGCTGAGATATATCGTTAAGAGACTTGTGTTTATGCCCCCTCTTCTTATCGGGATTACAATTATTTGCTTTACCGTCATGCATCTTGCACCCGGTTCCCCAACAGACCTTCAGACTCAGATGAATCCAAAGGCCGGAGCCGAGATAAAGGAACGTCTCAGGGCCATGTATGATCTGGACAAACCTCTTCACCAGCAATATTTATCATGGATAAGCAAACTTGTCGTACTTGATCTTGGAAGGTCATTTTCCCCCGATAACCGTCCGGTGGCAGATAAGATACTGGAAAGACTCCCGATTACTATTTTAATTAACGTTCTTTCAATGATCCTCATCATCATTGTGGCTATCCCGATCGGTGTCCTTTCAGCCGTCCATCAAGACTCCCTCTTTGATAAAACCACCGGTATTTTTGTCTTTATCGGCTTTTCCATTCCCACGTTCTGGCTGGCACTTCTTCTGATGATACTCTTCGGTATAACTCTTGGCTGGCTCCCAATCTCAGGCATAAGGTCTTTAAACTATGAATATCTTCCTCCATTCAGTGCATTCACTGATCTGATAAAACATCTTATACTGCCTGTCCTTATTTCAGCATTCGGGGGTCTTGCCGGGCTGTCGAGGTATATGAGATCGAGCATGCTGGAAGTAATCAGACAGGATTACATCACAACGGCAAGGGCAAAGGGGTTAAGTGAAAGGGTGGTAATTTATAAGCATGCCCTCCGAAATGCACTGCTCCCTATTATAACCATTCTTGGGCTTTCCATTCCGGGACTCATTGGGGGAAGCGTTATCTTTGAAACAATATTTGCGATCCCCGGCATGGGACAGCTTTTTTACATGTCAGTTATGGCAAGAGACTACCCGGTTATTATGGGGATACTGGTAATTGGCGCAGTTCTTACACTCCTCGGAAATCTGATAGCAGACGCCTCTTACGCACTTGCAGATCCGAGGATCAGGGTGTCGTAACTAAAGTGCCTAAAGTTTAAAGTGTCTAAAGTGAGCTAAAGTTAAAATAATTTAAATCCTTAAACTTAAAATTTAACATGGCAGATTCAACTATCAGAAGAGATTTCTGGAGCAGATTTTCCAAAAACAAGATAGCCGTTGCGGGAAGCGCGGTGGTGATTTTACTATTTATAGTTTCCCTGCTTGCACCATGGATATCCCCCTATGACCCCGGCGAAATCAATCTCGGGATGGTTCTCTCTCCACCTTCCGGCAGTCACCTTTTCGGAACCGATCAGTTGGGACGTGATGTCTTGAGCCGGATGATCTGGGGTTCGAGAATATCCCTTAAGGTAGGATTCGTAGCTACAGGTATTGCCATACTAATAGGAACCATTTTAGGCGCCACAGCGGGATATTACGGACGGTGGATTGATGCCACGATTATGAGATTTGTCGATATTATGCTCTGTTTCCCTGCCTTTTTTCTTATATTGGCTGTCATAGCATTTCTTGAACCTTCCATCTGGAATATTATGATAGTTATAGGTATCACCGGCTGGATGGGAATAACTCGTCTGGTCAGAGCAGATTTCATTTCGATAAAGGAGCGAGATTACGTACAGGCCGCCAGGGCCATCGGCGCCAGCGATAGGCGCATTATATTTTTACACATCCTTCCCAACGCTATGGCATCCGTTCTCGTAGCAGCAACGCTCGGAGTCGCAGGGGCCATATTGACAGAATCAGCTCTAAGCTTCCTCGGAATAGGGGTTCAGCCCCCAATACCAAGCTGGGGAAATATCCTTACCGCCGGTAAGGACAACATAGATATTGCCTGGTGGCTTTCTCTCTACCCGGGTCTTGCCATACTGATAACAGTACTCGGTTATAACCTGCTGGGCGAGGGGATAAGAGACTCCCTTGACCCAAGGCTTAAAGGATAATAAACAGTCTAACATATACTAAAGGAGGTTGATTTAATGGGTAAAAAAAAGATGGGATTTAATGACGGTCTGGATAAAAGAATCATTGAGAAACAATTATCAAAAGGAATAATCTCTGAAAAGGATTTAAAAGAATACTTGGCACAATTTCCTGACGTATCTGATAATGCCGAAGAAGTTGTCATAACCAGAAAAAAATAAACAACTCATAAAGGTTTATCTCATGTTCATTGATTCACATGCCCACCTGGAAATGAAAGCGTTTGACCACGACAGAGACAAGGTCGTTGCAAGGGCTCAAGAAGCCGGAGTAGATTATATAGTCACAGTCGGAACAACACTCGATGACTGCAAAAAGGCTGTTTTTCTTGCAAACAAGTACGAGTCCATTTATGCCGCAGTCGGAATACATCCACACGAAGTCAAAGACATCAACAGTCGGACATACGAATCTCTTAAAGAGCTGACAGCCGATAGTAAGGTAGTCGCCTATGGAGAGATCGGACTCGATTTCTTCCGCAATCTGTCCCCGCGGGATGTACAGATAAAAAGGTTCGGAGAACAGCTCGAGCTCGCCGATGAGATTGGGCTTCCTGTGGTCATCCATGATCGTGAAGCCCACAGGGAAACCCTGAATATGTTACAGAAATGGAAAGGAAAGCAAAGGGGCATAATTCACTGTTTTTCGGGTGACTATGAAATGGCCCGAAAATGTCTTGATATGGGATTTTTTATATCGATACCCGGAACGATCACCTTCAAAAAATCCGAGACGCTCCAGAAAGTAGTTGAAAATATTCCGATAACCAGTTTACTTCTGGAGACAGATTCTCCCTACCTCGCCCCTCATCCGAGGCGCGGCAGGAGAAACGAACCGGCCAATGTTATCCTGACTGCCCAAAGGGTTGCCGAGATAAAAGGTCTGCCACTTGAAGAGGTTGGAAAAATAACATCCCAAAACACGAAGAATGTTTTTGGGATTACCTGAAGCGGCAAGGCCGCAACCCCAAAAGAGCTCTTCCCCTATTTCTCCCCGGCCTTAAGGGCTATCTCTTCCAGCAGCTCCCACCGGGCATAGGCTGCCTCTAACTCCCGCTCCAGTTCATCAAGCCTGGCCTGCAGCCGCACGACCTCCGCGCCGGAGGTCTTGTAAAGCACGGGATCAGCCATAGTAACAAAAAGGGTGTGCTTTTGCGCTTCGAGGTCTTCGATGATGTCCGGCAGTTGCTCGAGCTCGCGTTGCTCCTTAAACGTGAGCTTTCGGGGACCCTTGGCCACCCTGCTGGGCCTGGCTTTTTTTTGTT
>CAYVXX010000017.1:0-31375 GCA_964454305.1 uncultured Syntrophales bacterium
ATTAATGATGTCTGTCCGCCGGAAATAGGAGAATATTTCAAACAGGCCCTGGAACACAAAAAGATTTTTAAAGAATCTGATTGGAAAGAGATCACGATTTCGTCAAAGAGTGACCAGAAGGTGCCGACAAGATTTTCAGGCTCCATTCTTTACGAAAAGGATGAACCGATAGGCAGCGTCGGTTTTTTCCAGGATCTTACGGAAATTAAACGTCTGGAGCAGGGATTGATCGAATCAGAAAGGCTGGCCGCTATCGGGCAGACCGTGGCCGGTTTAGCTCACTACATCAAAAATATCCTTAGCGGACTTAAGGGTGGCGCCTATGTGGTAAAAATTGGTCTTGACAAAGACGATACAAATAAGGTAAGAGCGGGCTGGAAAATGGTAGAGCGAAATGTTGGAAGGGTATCTGAGCTGGTTCTGAACTTACTTACCTATTCCAAGGTGCGTGACCCTGAATATCAAGTTTGCCTTCCCAACGAAATCGCCGAGGATGTGTGTATGCTCATGGAAACAAACGCAGAAGAACATGACATTAAAATTGTAAGGGATTTTGATGCATCCATTGGCAAAGTATCTTTAGATTCAGATACAGTTCATCGCACATTACTCAACTTAGTTTCTAATGCCATTGATGCCTGTATTTTTGATGCAGACGAAACCAAGAAATGGCAGGTGAGAGTTAAAACTGTCCTCGAAGATAATGAAATGATTCGCTTTGAGGTGATTGATAACGGATGCGGCATGAATGAAGAGATTAAAAAAAATCTTTTCACTTCTTTTTTTAGCACTAAAGGTGGCAAGGGAACAGGTCTCGGCCTGTTAGTTACACGGAAGCTGGTAGAAGAACATGGTGGCAAGATAGACGTTACTTCCAACTCGGGAAAGGGTTCCACCTTTGTTATACAGTTGCCATGCAGTAAGGCAATTCACTAAAGTCGTGCCGTCTTACTCATAAAATAGACGTAACTGTCAGAGAAATCATAACCGTTTCACGGAGGACCTATTATGGGGAAAAGGGTACTTGTCGTAGATGACGATCCTGATATAGTAGCTTTTGTAGTAACTGTTTTAGAGGAAAATGGGTTCACTTCCATAATAGCCAAAAACGGTGAGATGGGCATGGCCAAAACCGTCGAAGAAAATCCAGATCTGATTATCCTGGACATTCTGATGCCCAAACAGAGTGGCATCAAGATGTACCGGGAATTAAGAAGTGATGAATTTCTCAAGAAAATTCCTGTCATTATTCTATCCGGAATAGCCAAGAGGACATTCCTCCGTTCCCAAGAGGCGTTGACTGCGTTTGGCAACGAGATTGTGCCGGAACCTGAAGCATACATGGAAAAACCGGTTGAACCTGAAGAACTGGCAGAGATGATAAAGAAATTTATAGCCTGATACTCGACTCAAATTTGGAGATATTGCTGGAGGTTGTGGGAAAAAACGTGGGAACCAAGAAGTTGTTGTTTGTTACTCAGTTTGAAGAATTGTGGTTTGATGCCTTAGAATCACTGATGGATCTTAGGGAAGCAGGTTTTAATCACGTGGTATTTATCCATGTGGTTGAGAGAAGTAAAGTGGCCATGCGGCGTGGCAAGGGCTATCTCAAAGACGAAGAAGTAAAATTGAAGGAAATAGCCAATGTGCGTTTTATCGACTGGGCAGAAAGTCTTTTTGAACAGGGGATGGAGGTTGGAGCTTATATACTTGTGGGTGAGCTCGTCCCCAAAGTCATTTCCGCTGCTCAAGAGGAAGATGTTGATCTCATAGTCACAGGTTACCACAAGAAAGGTAAAATAGAAGAACTTTATGCCGGTTCAGAAATCATAGAGATTCTCCGAAGGACATCCAAACCCGTATTTGTACATAAGTATATGCTGCCTTCCGGGAAGGTGAATGACAAGCCTTTCGAAAAGCCGCTTCTGGCAACGGACTGGTCTCCCGCCAGCGAAAGAGCGGTCGAAACCCTGATCAATTTGAAGGGTGTTATTAAACACATAGAGGTAATTCATGTCGCCAGCGAAAAGAGCTTAACGGGTTCTTCGGCAATGGGCGTACAAAAAATCCGAAAGGAAACCAGGCAAAGGCTGGATGAGACCTGTGAAATTTTTCGTGCTGCCGGAATAGATGCCGAAGCCCATTTATATATAGGCAATATTACCGAGCAGATCAACAGAGCGGCACAGGAACGAGGGGCAAGCATGATTGTTGCCGGGACAACGGGCAAGGGACCGTGGAAAGAGAGATGGCTCGGGAGTGTCCCGCAAAAGTTAGCCGAGGAATCAGAGTTTCCTACCCTTCTGGTCCCTGCTGAAATTAAAACAACCACTACTTAAGAGAATTATTTGGATTGTGATGAAACTCCTTTACGCAACTAATCTCCAAGAAAATACACTTGCTTTCAACATGATAAAGGACTTATTGGTCTTGAAAAGGGCAGGTCTTGAGGAGATCGTCTTTTTACAAACCATCCCTGACATTATGATGGATAAAAGTGAAACTACCTCAAGAGATAAATGGCTTGTAGACCTATCCAATCTTGGGGTTAATTCCAGTATTTTGACAGAAGAAGTTCTATCTCTACCAGGAATTTTAAATGCAGCCAAGAAAGAAGAAGTGTCACTTATTGTGGTCAATCTCGACAGAAAAACAAGTAATCCACCCCGTAATACCCTCATCAATAATCTAATAAAATATTCTCCTATACCCATTTTGATTATTAACGACAGTCAAGAGGCAGCAACGGCAAAAGACAAGGGATTTTTCGATCACGTTGTCTTCACCACGGATTGGTCTCCTGCGTCTGAAAAGGCCTTGACGTACCTGATGGGTTTCAAGGAAATACTCGGTGCGGTGGAAATTGTAAACGTCATAAACGGAAAGCTAACTGTAAGGGATATGCGCGAGTTGAAAGAGAGGCTGGCTCACACACGTAAAATATGCCTCGATGAGAATATAGATGCGGAATCACATATCTATGCCGGCGAGACGCCGGGAGAGATAATAACCGCTTCTAAAGATTACAGAGCCACCCTTATTGTCCTGGGCGCCATATCTGAAAAAACCCTATTTAAGAAAATTTTTAAAAAGAGTTCAACATACATGGTTGCCGAAGAAGCGGCAGTACCGGTGTTAATTGTACCTTAGCATACAGTTGGGATTTTTATAGAACTGAAGGGATTTGAACTGTGGAAGTAACACTCTTGATTCAGGCAACAGATGATTCGTTTCGTATTTTGGAAGACGCCAGAGAACAGGCAGAAGGGTTGTTAACCACTGCCGTCAAGATAACATCCGAAACACGACAGATAGAAGAACAAAAAATTCAGACCATCCTTAAGGGGGCCCGGGAAACAAAATCCGGCTTCCAGAATTTTATTGCTACTTTTTTCATCCTGATCGTTTTTTGGGCTATGTTATCCGGAAAGTTCGATGTTTTTCACCTCTCTCTTGGCGTCATATGTTCCGTTCTCATTGCTTACCTGACGCATGATCTGCTCTTTGCCAATGCAAGGGTCGGAGACATGCGAGTAATAGTCCAAAGATTTATTGTTTATATACCATGGCTCCTCTATCAAATCATACTATCCAATTTCCATGTAGCTTATCTGGCTTTGTCTCCAAAAATGCCTATCGATCCTAAGATAATGAGATTTGACACAAAACTGGAAAGCGATATCTCCTGGGTGACGCTGGCAAACTCAATTACGCTCACGCCGGGAACGATTACGATGGATATAAGGGAAGGTGAGTTTTTTATTCACGCTCTAAGTAAAAAGGTGGCAGACGATCTCGATACCGGAGAGATGGAAGACCGGGTTGCCCATGTTTTTATGGAGGCGGATCATATTTACGTACAGGATGTATTAGACGTTGCCCGGATATACGGGGCATTGAGAAAGAATGTTTAGATTATCTCTTGCCCTTTGCATAAAAGATGTAAACAAGAAGTTTTTTATAACTAAAACTAATTTTTAACTGCAGGAACCTCAGATGATACGTCAAAGCGATGATATAATTATCGGTACGGTTGCAAGAATGCTGGTACCCTTTATTCAGCTTTTTGCTCTCTACGTTATTATGCATGGACACTACAGCCCGGGAGGAGGGTTCCAGGGTGGTGTCATACTTGGGGCAAGTCTCGTTTTATTACTCATAACGCACGGTTTGCCGGAAACTAAAAAACTTTTATCCGAAAAAGGTGTGGCGATACTGAGCAGTTTAGGCTTGCTGATTTATTCGGGAATCGGACTTCTATGTCTGATCCTTCTCGGGAACTATCTCGATTACAGCCAATTGTCCAAGATCCTGCAGGTCGCGCCCAATGAGGCACGATCGCTCGGTATCTTAGGCATTGAAACTGGTGTAGGGCTCACAGTAATGGCCGTTATGTTTTCAATATTTATTGATATTTCTACAGGCGGGGTACTCCCTGAAGATGAGGAAGAGTAACCTTCCGCCATTTTGTTAAGGATTTATAATGAATCAATTTTTTCTCGGTGCAGGTATAGGGATAAGTTTTCTTGTTCTTCTAGTTCTTTACCGCGTTGTCTTCGGACCGGGGGTCTATAACAGGATAGCGGCCATTTCTGCTATTGGCACCAAGTCCCTGATCATATTACTCATTATGGGCTTTATCTTTCATAGGGTAGATATGTTTGTAGACATCAGTATGGTCTACGCTCTGCTCAATTTTATAGGCTGCGTAGCTGTTGCCAAGTACCTGGAGATGGAGAGTTAATCGATATGATTGAAATAGGAATGATTGTAGTGTCTGTGATATGCATATTAGGCGGGATCTTTTTCTTTACCACGGCAACTATTGGGTTATTACGGTTTCCCGATTTTTTCGCACGGTTGCATGCAACGGGTAAAGGGGATACGCTGGCCGTTCTTTTATGCCTCATAGGCCTTGCTATCTATGAGGGGATTTCCCTGACTGGTTTGAAGATAGTTTTCATTGCGGTATTTATGGCCTTGGCCCAGCCCACCGCCACTCACGCTATTTCCAGGGCGGCATTCAGGCGTGGCGTTCAGCCGTGGATGAAAGGGGAGGATAAAAAGTGATTTTACCATTTGACATCATTATCCTTATTTTTGTGATGATATGTGGCATAGCCTCGATCACTGTGAAAGATCTTTTAAGTGCCGTTATGATCCTCGGGGCTTACAGTTTTTTCATGTGTATGATGTGGGCTGAAATGGGCGCCGTTGATGTAGCATTTACGGAGGCATCCGTTAGTGCCGGCATTGGAACTGTAGTATTTGTAGGTGCAGTGTTTAAAACCACCAGGAGGACGAAGGATTGAGAATTTTAAACCTGATTGTTGTAGTAATTACAGGAATAGTCCTTATTTACGGTACACTGGATATGCCCGGCTGGGCTGACCCGAATTCCCCTGCGAGCAGACACGTTTCTCCGCGATATATCACGAAAACAGTCCATGACACAGCTACACCAAATATGGTGACCTCTGTACTTGCCGATTACAGGGGTTATGATACCCTTGGTGAAACAACGGTGATCTTCTCAGCGGGGGCGGCCTGCATTTTATTGCTCAGAAAGAGGCGCGAAAAGAAGAAATAGGACGGAAAACTAAGAACCGCATACGTTCCAGGGAGTTTTAATATGCTCGATTTTATTGCTAGCAAGTACAATTACTGGATATATATAGTTTTGATGATGATTGGTTTCTATGCCATGATCGGCAAGAGAAATTTAGTAAAGAAAATTATCGGCATGAACATCTTTCAGACTGCGATCATTCTCTATTATGTTTCTACAGCCTGCAAGTGGGGTGGGGCTACTCTGCCGATCTTAACAGGTGGCCATGGCCACGGAGCGGTGGAACATGCCATTGAGGTTTCTAATTACATCAATCCGCTGCCACATGTTCTTATGCTCACAGCTATTGTGGTCAGTATTGCAACACTTGGTGTTGCCTTGGCCATAGTCATCATGATTTACAGAAAATATAACACTCTTGAAGAAGACGAAATTCTGAAGGCGATGAAATGATAGAACAGGCCCCTATTCTCATAGTAGTTATTCCCTTGATGTTTTCTTTTATCACACCGCTTATCGGGTGGTGGAAAAAAGAGCTCTGCTATCCCTGGGTCATACTGGCCCTTACCCTGTCGGTGCTCTGCTCCATTATCACATTAATGACAGTGCTCAGCACAGGAGTCATCCACTACCGCTTAGGAAGCTGGCTGCCACCGTGGGGTATAGAATATGTAATCGACTATCTAAATGCCCCGATGATGTTGCTGGTTTCGGGAATTGCGCTGCTTGTGGCCATCTATGCCAAGGAAAGTATTGAACAGGAGTTGCCGGGTAAGTTTGTTTATTTCTATACTGTATTTATTCTTCAGGTAACCGGATTTCTCGGTATAGTAATTACAGGTGACGCGTTTAATCTCTATGTATTCTTAGAAATTGCGTCACTGACAGGATATGCCTTAATAGCGGTAGGAGAAGAAGGAGCACCGCTGGCAAGCTTCAGGTATGTAATTATGGGAACTATCGGAGCCTGTTTTTATCTGCTGGGAGTGGGTTATCTGTACATAGTAACCGGTTCACTGAACATGGCTGATTTGGCTCAGCTTTTACCCAGTCTTTATGGTTCCAAGGTAGTCATGGTTGCGTTTGCTTTCTTTATGGTTGGTCTCGCTATAAAGATGGCGCTTTTCCCATTGCATACATGGCTGCCCGATGCGTATACCAAGGCGCCTTCAGCGGCCAGCGCCCTGCTCGCGCCGCTTATGACTAAAATTTCAATCTATGTCATGATAAGAGTAATGTTTACAATTTTCCAGCCAGACTTCTCCATCATTATGACTCACACAACGGACATTATGGTCTGGGTCGGTATTTTAGCTATTTTTGCCGGCGCAATCATGGCTCTTGCCCAGACAGATTTTAAAAGGATGTTATGTTACATCGTTGTAGCCGAGGTCGGCTATATGGTAGGCGGAGTTGGCCTTGCCAATACCATAGCTATTAAGGGAGCAATCCTGCATATTATAAATGATGCCGTGATGACCCTTGGTGTGTTCGCTGTTGCCGGCATTGTATGCTATCGTATGAAAAGCCACAATATCTCTGATTTTAAGGACCTCTTCAAGAAGATGCCTTTTACCATGACCGCCCTGGTTGTCGCCGCTCTTTCAATGATAGGTGTACCGCCCACCTGCGGTTTCTTCAGTAAGTGGTACCTTCTTCAGGGTGCCGTAGTCGCCGGTTCCTGGGCATTTGTCGTTGCACTGCTCGTATCCAGCCTGGTTAATGTCGTACTCTTTTTCCGGGTTTTTGAAATAGGGTACGTTTTTAATGAAAGCGATGATGGGCATGATTCTCACGCCCATGGAGACGGAGCGTCAGTCATTGAAGAGGCCCCTTTAAGCATGTTGATCCCGACGATGATAGTTGCTGTCGGAATCGTCCTTATCGGCATTTATAATCAGCCAATATTGATAAATATAATCGAGCATGCTGTCCCGAAGTTGTAACTCACAGAAAAGGAACCCCTCCATACAGCTGTAGAGCTTTGAAAAACTCTCGACTTATACCATATGGCGCGCAGTGGATTTCCATGCGGCGGGGATTAGAGGGATTTTTGGGCTGATTTTACAAGGGTTTTTATGGCGTCCCCTAACGGACTGGCAGCAACTCCCGCCTCGGTAATGATGGCAGTAATAAAACGATTCGGGGTTACATCAAAGGCTGGATTGTATGCCTTCATGCCATCCGGGGCAATTCTCATACCACGAATTGAGAGTACCTCTTCTTCGTTTCTTTCTTCGATAGGAATCTCATCCCCATCTCTTATAGCGATATCTATCGTGGACAGGGGTGCCGCCACATAAAAGGGGATAGTGTGCTGGGCGGCCAGAACGGCTAGTGAGTAAGTCCCGATTTTATTGGCAACGTCGCCGTTAGCGGCAATACGGTCAGCCCCCACGATGACCAGGTCTATCTTTCCCTGTTTCATGAGAAAGCCGGCCATATTATCTGTTATCAATGTAGCCGGAATATTGTTCCGCATCAACTCCCAGGCTGTCAGACGTGCTCCCTGGAGAACAGGCCGCGTCTCATCTACAAAAACGTGGAGTCCTTTTCCCTCCTCGCAAGCAGCCCTGATAACCCCCAGGGCGGTACCGTAGCCGGCCGTCGCCAGGGCGCCGGCATTACAATGTGTAAGGATACTGTCACCGTCTTTGATAAGACCCCTGCCATGCATTCCTATTTGCCTGTTTATTTCAATATCCTCTTCACATATTTTTACCGCTTCCGTCACCAGCGCGATTTTTATGGTGTCAATGCCTGATTTGAGCTCTCCCTCAAAACACCGCTTCATCCGCTCTATCGCCCAGAAGAGGTTTACCGCCGTCGGGCGCGTGTTAGAAAACTCATCGCATATCCCGTAAAATGAATTTTTCAGGTCTTCCTTGGATGAAACGTCCTGATTTTGCATACCGAGGGCAATACCCATCGCTGCGGCGACACCGATCGCAGGGGCACCCCTTATGGTCATATCATTTATAGCAGAAATAACTTCTGTGTAACTGCGGCAGGTAAAATACTTCTCCTCACGGGGCAGGGCTTTTTGGTCAATCACAACAACGGCGTCATTTGTCCAGGAAATTGTTCTAATCATAGGCACATATCATCTCGAGCCGATGAGGGCATCGGCCCCTACAAACTACACTGTAGTAGCGCCCGTTCCCCGAACGGGCTTATTCTTAATCCGCAAGCATCTTTTTAAGGAGTTGATTGACGAGTTTCGGATTGGCCTTTCCTCCGGATGCCTTCATGACCTGACCGACAAAATATCCGAAGAGTTTTTCCCTGCCGCCTTTATACTGTTCCAGCTGGGACGGGTTGGCTTCGAGGACTTCCGCGACGGTTTTTTCCAGAGCACCTTCATCGGTTATCTGTACCAGCCCTTTTTCTTCTATTATTTCCTTCGGGGAACGGCCGGTTTTATACATATCTTCAAAAACTTCCTTGGCAATCTTACCGCTGATCGTACCATCTTCTATAAGGTTTATCATATCCCCGAGCGTTTCAGGCTTAACAGGACTTGCTGTTACGTCAATTTTTTCATCCTTTAAATGTCCCAGAAAATCACCCATAACCCAGTTGCTGGCTATCTTCGGTTTACCGCAAACCTTGACAGTCTTTTCATAAAAATCCGCCAGGTCACGGCTCAAGGTCAAAACACCCGCATCATAAGGCGGAATCCCATACTCCCGGACAAATCGCTCCCTTTTTTTCATGGGAAGCTCCGGGAGGGTTCCCCTTACCTCCTCTATCCACCCGTCACTGATCACTATAGGTATAAGATCCGGATCGGGAAAGTACCGGTAATCATGTGCTTCTTCTTTCCCTCTCATGGAATGAGTGATCCCTCCGGAATCGTCCCACAGTCTCGTTTCCTGTATCACTTCACCGCCGCCCTCCAAGACATATTGCTGTCTTTTAATCTCATACTCAAGGGCACGCTGGACATTCCTGAAGGAGTTCATGTTTTTCAGCTCTGCTCTTGTCCCTAAGGCATCCTCTCCCTTTGGCCTTATGGACACATTGGCATCACAGCGGAAACTGCCTTCCTCCATATTACCGTCACAAATTTCAAGGTAGACCAGAATCTCGTGAAGCCGCCGCAAATAAGCCACCGCTTCTTCCGGGCTTCTCATATCGGGTTCACTGACGATTTCTATAAGGGGAACCCCCGCCCTGTTAAGATCCACATAACTCGAGGGATTGTTTTCATCGTGGATAAGTTTTCCCGCGTCCTCCTCCATATGGATCCTTGTAATACCTATTCTCTTCTTTTCGCCATTTGTCTCTACGTCTACATATCCGTCTTCTGCAAGCGGATAGGCATACTGGGAGATCTGGTACCCCTTCGGAAGGTCAGGATAAAAATAGTTTTTCCTGGCAAACCTGTTTTCCCCGTTGATACGGCAGTGGGTCGCCAGGGCCATCCTTATCGTATATTCCACCACCTTTCTGTTCATGACCGGAAGAACCCCGGGCATGCCGATACATATCGGGCAGGTGTGACTGTTAGGTGTCGCCCCGAATTTGGTGGAACAACTGCAAAATATCTTCGTGTTGGTGAGGAGCTGGGCATGAACTTCGAGCCCTATAACAACTTCGTATTCCATTATATTTCCGGTCTCCTGATTTCCAGTTTCGAATGTTTCTCGTAAGCAGAGGCCACCTGAATCAATTTTCCTTCTTTAAAATGGCCGGCCAGAAGCTGAAGCCCTATTGGAAGACCACCTTTTGTATAACCACAGGGGACAGAAATCCCCGGAATTCCCGCAAGGTTGGCCGATAACGTAAATATATCCGAAAGATACATCTGCAGAGGATCATCCGTCTTCTCCCCGATTTTGAAAGCCGGGGCAGGGGCTGTGGGGGTAAGAACGACATCGCATTTTTGAAATGCCTCCTCAAAATCCCTCTTGATCAACGTCCTCACCTGAGAGGCTTTCTTGTAATAGGCATCATAGTAGCCGGAGGAAAGGGCGTACGTGCCAATCATTATTCTCCTTTTTACCTCTGCCCCGAAGCCTTCGGAACGGGTTTTTTTGTACATCTCCAGAAGGCTATCCCCCTCTTTGAACTCGGACCGCAAACCGTATTTCACCCCGTCGTAGCGGGCGAGGTTCGAACTGGCCTCTGCAGGGGCAATAACATAATAGACGGCAACACAATATTCCGAATGGGGCAGGGAAACCTCTATGCATCGTGCCCCGAGTTTCTCCATGACCCCCATCGCACTTTTGACGGCATCAGACACCTCTGGATCAATCCCCTCAATAAAATATTCCTTGGGTATCCCGATAGTCCAGCCATCTATTCCCTTGGCAGTATATTCCCTGTAATCGGGAACTTCCATCGGAACAGATGTGGAATCCATCGGGTCATACCCGGCGATCACATTCATTAATATGGCACAGTCTTCAACATCCTTCGTGAAGGGGCCAATCTGATCCAGCGACGACGCAAAAGCTATCAACCCGAAACGTGAGACTCTCCCGTAAGTCGGCTTAAGCCCGACCACACCGCACATGGCAGCCGGCTGCCTGATAGATCCCCCGGTATCGGAACCGAAAGAGGCAATACATTCATCGGCGGCAACAGCGGCAGCGGAACCACCGCTGGAACCTCCTGGTATTCTCTCGAGATCCCAGGGATTTCTGGTAATGCCGAACCAGGAGGTCTCTGTCGACGAACCC
This sequence comes from uncultured Syntrophales bacterium, assembly GCA_964454305.1. Taxonomy (GTDB): domain Bacteria; phylum Desulfobacterota; class Syntrophia; order Syntrophales; family JADFWA01; genus JAUSPI01. The sequence goes on from CAYVXX010000017.1 coordinate 11,260, forward strand.
ATGGCAAATTCATCCATATTAGTCTTGCCAATAAATATGGCGCCGGCTTCCCTCAATTTCTTTACCACCGTAGAATCATACGGAGGGATATAGTTGTGAAGTATTTTCGATCCACAGGTCGTCCTCATACCTTTAGTACACATAATATCCTTCAGCGCGATGGGTATGCCGGTGAGGACTTTTAAGTTTCCCTTTTTTATATCTTCATCGGCTCGCTGCGCTTCTTCCAGTGCCGAATCACTAAGAAGTGTAATATAAGAATTCACCTTATCTTCAACTGCGTCTATCCTGTTACAAACTGACTCAACTATAGCGGAAGAGGTAGTCTCCCCCGCTTTTAACATCTCCTGCAATTGATGAATTGTTAACCGGTCTAATTCCATATAGTCTCCTACTCTATAACCTTCGGCACCCTAAAGGAGTTCTCCTTTTTATCGGGGGCATTGGCCAGTGCAAGGTCACGGCCAAGAGATTCCTTAACTACATCATCCCTGAAGGCATTATGCAAAGAGATCGCATGTGTCGTTGGCTGGATGTCAGGGGTGTCGACCTGATTTAACTTATCAATGTACATCAGTATGTCATTGAGCTGAGATGTAAATTTCTCCTGCTCCGCCTCATTAAAATGAAGTCTTGCCAGATGTGCCACATGGCCCACCTCTTCCTTTGTTATCATAAACCCTCCACATTTGAAGCTCCCCGCAGCAAGCTGCGGGGAATCTCCGACTGTTAATGAAATTTGTTGATTTTATTCGCTCGCTAACCCCGCTGCAAGCAACGGGGAATGCGCTCGCTGTTCAGTTCAATTTCGAGTCTTGTTGTCGTTCGCCCGGGATATTAATTTTGCGCTGAAAATTTTTCTGACAGCTTGATGATTATATTAGAACACCGGCCAAAACGGCTTGATCTGTTCAATAACCGTTCCAATGATCACGTCTATCGAACTGCTGGCCTCCCCTGCTGTTTTTGCCAGTTCCTCCTCGGTTACGCAAGTTTCTCCGCACATCTCATTCAGCACTACCTTTGCCGATTCGGCAATGCCGGCGATATGATAACCACCTTCAAGAGTTACAACAAATTTTCCACCACAGCAAGTATCGGCAATGTCGAGAAGGACCCGTGTCATCTTGCCGAAACCATCAGGCGAAACCTTCATTCCGCCCAGGGGATCATTGTAATAGATGTCAAATCCAGCGGAAAGCATGACCATATCAGGATTAAACTCAACGGCAACCGGCTGGAGAATCTGCCTGAAAATCTTCAGATATTCACTGTCCCCCGGCCCACTTCTGAGTGGTACATTTATGGTGTACCCTTCTCCTTTTCCCCTGCCAATCTCCTGAACACTACCCGTGCCGGGATAGAATGGATACTGGTGCGTTGAAAAATATATAATTCGAGGATCATCATAGAAGGAGTGCTGTGTGCCGTTTCCATGGTGCAGATCCCAGTCAATAATGAGTATTTTCTCCATACTGTAATTCTTTATCGCATGCAAAGCACCGATGGCGACATTGTTAAATATACAGAAACCGGCTGCCCTGTTCGCCTCCGCATGGTGCCCTGGAGGCCTTACAAAAGCAAAGGCGTTGTTCACTTCTCCCTTAACAACACTGTCTATGGCATTACACATCCCCCCTACTGCCAATTTCGCTACATCATATGATTCCGGTGATGTAGATGTATCTGGATCAAGTGACGTATGAGCCCTGCCGGCTGTACTGGCAACCAAGTCTATATAAGAAGACTGATGGATCATCCCTATTTCTTCATGAGTAGCATGGCGAGGTTCTATTTCGATAAATTTCCCCTTCATATCTGGAGCCTCGATCATTTCGTACATTGCTTCCAGTCTCTCAGGCGATTCCGGATGAAAAGGCCCCATTTCATGTCTTAGATATCTGTAATCTTTAACAATTCCTGTCTTTAAAGACATCTGCCACCTCCATATTTCTTAGCGTAACGTCAATGGATGCTGTTTGAGGTTTCTACCACACAACACTGTAAAAATCAAAAATTTTTAGAAACAACCAAGTGTTGTAAAAACCATTGACAAACATTCAAAACCATATATATTCCTTAACTCAAAGTTCTGAGTTTAAGGTTTTGAGTTCTGAGTTCAAATCGAGGCACGAAACTCAGAACTTTGAACTCAAAACCCAATGAGAAAGGATAATACTATGTTCGGTATTGGCATGCCTGAGCTTATAGTTATTCTTGTTGTGGCATTAATAATCATAGGTCCAAAAAAACTACCCGATATCGCTAAGGCCTTGGGGAAAGGGTTGTCCGAATTCCGACGGGCCACAAATGATGTTAAAGAAAACCTCAATGTAGACGGAATCAAAGATGAAATCGATGACATGAAGGATTCCCTTTTATATGGAGACGATGATAAAAAATCTCCCCCATCCGAAAAAGACGACAAAAAATAATAAAAACAGCTTCGAGTCTAAAGTTTAATGTTAAAACCTGAATCTCGAAACCCGAAACGTTAACATGGACAATACTACAGAAGAAAAACAGCCTGTCACTTCCCATCTGGAAGAATTGAGAAAAAGACTCATCTACAGTTTAATCGCGGTAGGTGTCTCTTTTCTAATATGCTTTACCTTTAAGGAATGGCTCTTCAAAATTCTTACCTTGCCTCTTATTGCCACACTCCCCGAAAACAGTTCCATGATATTTACGAGTCTCCCTGAGGCATTCTTTACGTATCTTAAGGTATCCTTCTTAGGAGCACTATTTCTCGCCAGCCCATTTGTCCTGTATCAGATATGGAAATTTATATCTCCGGGACTTTACGTATCAGAGAAAAAATATGCTTTCCCGTTTGTCCTTTTCTCCACCATCTTCTTTGTTGGGGGATCTCTCTTTGCATATTTTGTTGTTTTCCCTTTCGGGTTTAAATTCTTTGTCGGTTTTGCTACGGATTTTATCAAACCGATGCTTACCTTAAAGGAATTTCTCTCTTTCTCGTGTAAGCTTCTCCTCGCATTCGGCATCATCTTCGAACTCCCCATCTTCATGTTTTTCATGGCCCGGATAGGCCTCATAAGCTCCAGAACATTATCCGCCAAGAGAAAATATGCCATACTAATTATCTTCATTATTGCCGCAGTGCTTACCCCCCCTGATATTGTCACCCAGATAATGATGGCCATCCCGGTAATGCTGCTATACGAAATAAGCATCTGGGTCGTAAAATTGGCAGAAAAAAAGGAGGCCAAGGACACAGTATAATGGCCGGAGAAAAACACTCTCTCAAAAGTATAAAAAAAGGGAGCGATGGCAAAAAGGGTTTTATTTCCAGGAAAACTCTTCGGGGAATATTATTACTTTTAATCATCCCTTTTCTGGCTGGAAGCGGATTTTTATATGTGGCAATAAGAGACTTGCCAAGCATCGCCTCTCTCAAGGATTACAGACCAAGTATAATCACCAGGGTTTATTCCGACAATGATAAACTCATAGACGAATTCTACCTGGAGGATAGAAAGGTTATCTCTATAACACAGACTCCCAAAGTCGTTATTCAGGCCTTTGTTGCTGCGGAAGATGCGCGATTTTTCCAGCACGAGGGCATAGATCTACATGGTATAATTAGAGCTTTTTTCAGAAATGTAGAAGCCGGAAAAATCGTGCAGGGCGGAAGCACGATAACACAGCAAGTCGCTAAATCACTCTTCCTCTCCCCTAAAAAAAGTTATATTAGAAAATTCAAAGAGGCAATTTTAGCATACAGAATAGACAAATATCTTAAAAAGTATGAAATTTTGAATCTCTACCTGAACCACATCTATCTGGGACATGGCACATACGGAATAGAGGCCGCATCGCAAAGATATTTCAGAAAAAGTGCACGGGATCTCACCCTTTCTGAAGCAGCTGTTTTAGCCAGTCTCCCCAAGGCGCCCAGCAGGTATTCTCCTTTCTACCACCCCAGGAGGGCACTCCAGCGGCAGGCCTATGTCCTGAGTAGAATGGCCGAAGCAAAATATATCACTGAAGAAGAAAAAGAGCAGGCACTGAAAGCCCCCTTAGAACTCAAACAATCGAAACAAGAGGAGAAGATAGCACCCTACTTTACCGAAAATATCCGTCGGTACATTCAGACCAAGTACGGAAGCAATGTTCTTTATCGAGAAGGGCTTGAGGTCTACACTACTTTGAATATAGAGATGCAAAAGGCCGCCCGGACAGCTGTGGAGAAGGGGTTGCGGGAATTAGACAAGCGGCAGGGATACCGCGGTCCTCTCCGGAGAATACCGATGGAGGAATTTGACACCTTCCTGAGCGAAATCGACGAAAAGGTAGAAAAAGACCGCATCGTAAAGGCGATCGTCGTAGATATTGATAGCAAGCAAAAATTTGTACGATTAAGGATCGGCGAATATAGCGGCTCCATGGCCTTAGAGGATATGTCTTGGGCGAGGATACCGGACCCTGATGTGGCTCCAGGCAGCGTCAAGATCAGAAATCCTGCGGATGTCCTCAATGTCGGTGACGTAGTGGAAGCAAGAGTTATCGAAATATCAGAAACCGAAGAACATCACTTGAAACTGGCCTTGGAACAGGAACCCATCGTGCAGGGATCACTTCTCTGTATGGATGTGAAAACAGGAGAAATAAAGGCCATGGTAGGAGGAAGGAACTTTAAGAAAAGTGAGTTCAATCGAGCGACTCAGTCAAAAAGGCAGCCTGGTTCTGCTTTTAAACCATTCATCTATACAGCTGCCTTTGACAAAGGGTTGACACCTTCTACCATCATTATGGATTCTCCTATTATATTTAAAGACACCTTAAAAGACAGCCTCTGGAAACCACAAAATTATGAAGAGAAATTTTATGGGCCTACAACCTTGAGAACTGCTCTTGTTCATTCAAGAAACCTCGTAACGATAAAAACGCTCAAGGATATAGGAATAAATTATGCCGCAGACTATGCCGTCAATATGGGAATAAAATCCCCCCTTACAAGAGATCTCTCAATGGCCCTGGGAACTTCAGGCATAACTCTTCTGGAAATGGTCAGTACATACGGTGTCTTAGCAAACCAGGGGGGGAAAGTAGAACCGTATTACATCAAAAAAATTATTGATAGAACCGGCCATGTTTTTGAAGAGAACCTGCCCAAAACGGAGCAAGTTATAGATCCCAGAATTGCATGCATCACAATTAACCTACTTCAGGATGTGGTTCAAAACGGTACGGGGTGGAGGGTGAAGGCCCTCAAACGGCCGATAGCAGGCAAGACAGGAACAACAAATGATTTGAAGGATGCCTGGTTCATTGGATTCACTCCTTCCCTTGCATGTGGAGTATGGGTCGGTTTTGACGAAGAGACCCCATTGGGAAAACATGAAACCGGTTCCAGAGCAGCAAGTCCTATCTGGCTCTATTTTATGAAAAAGATTCTTGAAGAGACGCCTGCTGAGTTCTTCCCTGTTCCTCAGGGGGTTGTCTTCGTCAGGATAGATCCCCAAACAGGCCTCCTGGCAAAACCTGATTCCGAAGGATCCGTTTTTACCTGTTTTCTCGAGGGAACCGCCCCTACTGAATATGCACCAGAAGAGAATACCCATGAGAAGGAAGAATTTTTCAAATACGACCTTGATACACAAAGTGAAGCTCCCCACCCACAGGGCGGAGCTTCCCGGTAAGGAAATCGAAGATTCATGAGCCGAAGGCAAATCAATCGAAGATTCATGAGCAAAGCGAATAATTGGAGATAGTGAGCTTTTGCGAACAATATGTTTGTTTTATATTGCGCCCCTTACCCCGCCTACAGGGCGGGGCTTGTGGGTGCGCTCCCGGTCGGAACGAAAAAGATTCGTCGGGACAATAAAAAATTAGCTTGACAAGAGATTTTCTTTGTGTCAGATGAAAGATTCGTTTTAAAGGAAAAGGAGATTTACTGATGGTCCATCAGCTTTTGGCCGTAACAGTTACTGTAGTAAGTATACTCGTAGTAGTAGTTACGGGGACCGCTGCTTGACCCTTGTAAAGTATTAAAAGGAAAAAAAGCCGCGGACCCCGGGGAAGGTCCGCGGCTTTTTAAACGGAAGGCCGCACTTTGAAAGAGTTGCGGCTTTTTTATTAAGATAGGCAGGCATGTAAAAATGAAAAAAACAGGATCTGATATAATCTTAGAAACCCTGAAAGAAGAGGGCACCGACGTAATCTTCGGATACCCAGGAGCAAATACTCTACCCATCCATGATCGTTTAAGGGAGAGTCCTATTCGGCATTACCTTATGAGACATGAGCAGGCCGCTGCTCATGCTGCAGACGGCTATGCCAGAGCTACGGGCAAGGTGGGGGTTTGTCTTTCCACCTCGGGTCCAGGTGCCACCAATATGGTTACCGGTATAGCCACGGCCTATATGGATTCTACCCCTTTAATCGCTCTCACCGGCCAGGTAACCACAAATCTTCTGGGAAGCGATGCCTTTCAGGAAACGGATATTATCGGCATTACCATGCCCATAACAAAACACAGCTTCTTGTTAAATGATGTAAGGGAAGTGGAGTCCACTTTAAAAGAGGCTTTTGAACTTGCAAGAAGCGGCAGGCCGGGACCGGTTCTCGTAGACATGCCGAGAGATGTCCTGACTGCAAGTTACGCAGGGAAAAGCAGAAGCAATAATGGACAAAGATCAAAGAAGCAACATACCAGTCCCAAAGAAAAGCTTGAACAGATAAAGCACATTGCCACGTATTTAAACAGGGCAGAAAGGCCGATCATCATAATCGGCGGCGGCGTGAAACTGGGCAAAGCCTGTACCCAACTGAGCGAGCTGATTGAAAAAGGTCGAATCCCCTTCGTAACAACCATGATGGGTATTGGATCCATCGATTCCTCAAACGGTTTCAACCTTGGCTTCATAGGAACGCACGGTAACGAGTTGGCTAACAGCACCGTCCACCACTCGGATTTTATCCTGGCAGTAGGAACCCGCTTCAGTGATCGGAGCACGTCGACCATAGAGGAATTTGCTCCCCTTGCTACCATTGCCCAGATTGACATTGATCCGACTTCAATCGGCAAAAATATAAAGGTGGATCTTCAGTTGATCAGTGATATTGGTGAGGCGATAACCGAAATGATTCCACTGATAGAAAAAAAGGAAAGGCCTGAGTGGTTTCAAAGAATCAATAAAGAAAGAGAGCTGTCCGAAAAAAGAGGGTCCTGCGAAGGATGCGGCCCTGCCGGAAAACTTATCAGTATGATTCAGGACATTATGCCGGAAAAAACGATTGCGGTCGCCGATGTGGGGTTAAATCAGATATGGACCGTTCGTTCCTGGCAACCTAAAACGCCCCGCGGCCTGATCACCTGCGGGGGGATGGGTACCATGGGATTCAGTGTCCCGGCGGCAATAGGTGCAAAAATAGGAGTCCAGAACCAGGAAGTGGTAGCATTTTCAGGGGATGGTGGTTTCTATATGAACATCCAGGAGTTGGCAACAATAAGCTGTTATAACCTGCCGGTAAAAATTGTCGTCTTCAATAATGGTAACCTCGGCATGATACGCCAGCTCCAGGATCTCTTCTATGGCTCCCGGTTTAATGCCTCTGAACTCGGAAACAAAGTTGACATGGTAATGGTCGCCAAGGGATTCGGAATCGACGCCGGGAGGGTTTCGGTTAACGACCCCGAGTCCGGTATCGAAAAGATGCGTAAAACAGATGGACCTTATTTATTAGAGGTAATGGTAGATCCTGACGCATATGTTTTTCCGCTTATACCGCCCGGTCTATCGAACATAGAGATGATATATGGAAGGTCAGATTAGTGGATCGTTTAGATACAAAAACAAAAAGGGGAATTAAGAGATGAATGGTGAAGAACATCTAATATCAATGCTGGTTAATAATAAGCCTGGTGTACTATCACGTGTTGCCGGTGTATTCGGGAGACTCGGCTACAATATAGAGAGCCTCTGTGTGGCAGCAACAACCGATCCTGAAATTTCAAAAATCACCCTGGTTAGTAAATCGAATTCTGATTCCACCGAAAGAACGAAAAAGCAGTTGGAGAAACTGGTTGATGTTGTCGAGGTCACCGAGCTGAGTCAAATACAGTCTGTACAGAGAGAATTGATATTGATCGGAATAAAACTACACCAGGAACACAGAGCTGAAATAGCGCGAGCGGTTGATATATTTGGGTGTAAGATTATCTCGATGAAATCTGATTACTACATCCTTGAAGTCGTCGATAATAAAGAAAAAATAGAGACGGTCCTCAATTATTTTGCACCATTGGGTATCGAAGAAATTGCCAGAACAGGGGTAATTGCTCTGGAAAAGGAACAATAGCAGGGTGTCGAATAATATCAAATTTCTAAATATTTCCCTTGACAACATGAAGTTTCTTGTGAGATAGAGGGGTTGTTATATTTTACAGGATTGAGATAAAAGATGAAAAAGATCGAAGGTACCATTACCAGAATTGAAAGTGCCGTTATAATTATAGGCATAATTATACCCTTCTACATGGAGGCCGGGTAATGGTTTGATTTTTTTATAATGCTTGACAAAAAAACCGTTACCGGCTCTGGTAACGGTTTTTTTAATATCCTAAAACCAAAGGAGATATTAAGATGAAGTTAACAGGACCTCAAATTTTCACAAAGACCTTGCGTGAAGAAGGAGTAGAAATAATCTTCGGCTTTCCTGGTGGTGCTGTCCTCGACATTTACGACCAGATTCATAAAGAAAATTTTCCGCATATACTGGTCCGTCACGAACAGGGTGCGGCGCATGCAGCGGACGGGTATGCCAGATCATCGGGTAAAGTGGGCGTTTGTCTCGTTACTTCCGGACCGGGAGCAACTAACACAGTAACCGGTATAGCCACAGCATATATGGACTCCGTACCAATGGTTATATTTACCGGACAGGTTACATCACCAACCATCGGTACCGATGCATTCCAGGAGGCCGACATCACGGGAATTACAAGACCCTGCACGAAGCATAATTTCCTGGTTAGAAATATTGAAGATCTGGCAAAAACGCTCAAAGAAGCATTTTACATCGCCAGGTCAGGCCGCCCTGGACCGGTGCTGGTAGATCTTCCCAAGGATATCATGCAGTCCGAAACAGAATATAAGGAATCTAATTCTTTAAAATTAAGTTTCACCGAACCTAAATATTCTCCTGACCCTAAACAGCTTCAACAGGTTCTGAAACTTATAAAGAAAGCTAAAAGGCCTGTCCTGCTCGTAGGTGGCGGAATTGTACTTGGAAGAGCATCCAGTGAACTGAAAGAATTCGCCGAAAAGACCAAAATTCCCGTTACCGCAACTTTGATGGGTCTTGGTGGTTTTCCCGGAACTCACCCACTATGGCTCGGTATGCCGGGTATGCACGGCACCTATTATGCAAACATGTCAATATGTAATTGTGATCTTATGATAACCATAGGAACTCGCTTCTCTGACCGAGTTACGGGGAAAATATCCACATTCGCATCAAATGCGAAGATTGTTCACATTGATATAGATGCTGCTTCAATCAACAAAAATGTCCTTGCAGATATACCTATTATAAGCGACGCTAAATCCGCACTGCAGCAGCTAAACGAAATGTTAGACCAAAACCATTTTACCGTTCATGAGAAAGAAAGCAAAAAATGGCTTAATCAGATATCAGAGTGGAAAGCGTATGCACCCTTAACCTACCCTGAAGGTGATAAAATCAAGCCTCAGAGAGTCATTGAAACACTGTATAAGCTCACTAAGGGAGAGGCCATCATAGCAACCGAAGTAGGGCAAAACCAGATGTGGTCAGCTCTGTATTACCATTTCGATTACCCTAATACCTTCCTCTCTTCGGGAGGACTCGGTACCATGGGTTATGGTTTCCCCGCTGCCATCGGCGCGCAGGTTGCATTCCCTGATAAAACTGTAGTTGATATCGCCGGGGATGGAAGCATACAGATGAATATTCAGGAACTGGCTACTGCCGTAAATTATAAACTTCCCGTTAAGATTGTAATACTGAACAACGGGTACCTCGGCATGGTACGCCAGTGGCAGGAACTGTTCTATGAAAAGCGATATTCCCATAGTGACATAAGTCATAACCCGGACTTTGTAAAACTGGCAGAAGCTTATGGGGCCGTCGGTTTGAGAGCCACGAAACCGGAAGAAGTAGAACCGACACTAAAAAAAGGCTTGAATATTCCAAGAACCGTTGTAATGGATTTTCATGTTGAGCCGGAAGAAGGTGTTTTTCCTATGGTGAAACCGGGCACTTCCCTGATCGAAACAAAACTGAGAAAAGAAGAATTACTATAATTGAAGAAAGGAAAATGATGCCATGGAGAGGAAGGATCAGACAATTACATTTCTGGTAAACAACAAGCCGGATGTTCTTGCAAGGATTGCAGGAGTATTTAGCGCACGGAGCTTTAATATAGAGAGCATCAGTGCAAACATAACGATGAATCCCGAAATTACGAAAATTATTATTGTAACAAGAGGTGATACGGCAACAGTCACAAAAATCAAAAACCAGACAAAAAAACTGGTTGATATCCTTGAGGTTTCTCATTTAAAAGAAAAATCGTCTATTCAAAGAGAAATGATACTGATTAAAGTGAAACTAACGAATGAGAATAGAGGTAAGGTAATGGAGACCATAAAAGACTATAATTGCAGGTTAATCACCGTGGAAGCGAATCATTGTGTCCTGGAAGCAACAGGAAATAAAAACGAAATCAAGAATATCTTGAAACGACTTGAACGACTTGGTATAGAAGATCTGAGTAGATCAGGAATCTTAGCACTATAAAAACAAAGGAGTGATAACATGGCAAAGATTGATTTTGGTGGCAGTCTAGAAGAAGTAGTTACTTCGGAAGAGTTTTCCCTGGAAAAAGCAAGGGATGTCTTAGCGAATGAAACAATTGCCGTCCTTGGATATGGCGTTCAAGGTCCCGCGCAGTCCTTGAATATGAAAGATAACGGCGTAAATGTTATCGTGGGACAGTGGGAACAAGACAAAGTATTCTGGGACAAAGCGGTAAATGACGGCTTTAAACCTGGAGAAACCCTTTTTTCACTGGAAGAAGCGGCAGAAAGAGGAACAATTGTCGCAATGTTAATTTCCGATGCGGCACAGATGGCTGTGTGGCCGAGAATCAAGGGTTCCATGAAAGAAGGCGACGCCCTCTATTTTTCTCACGGTTTTTCCATCGTATACAAAGATCAGACGAAAGTTATCCCTCCGGACAATATTGACGTAATTATGGTGGCGCCCAAAGGTTCCGGAACCACTGTAAGGTCTAATTTCCTTGAGGGGAGCGGGATAAATTCCAGTTATGCTGTTCATCAGGATTATACCGGAAGAGCCGAGGAGAGGGCTATGGCTATGGGAATAGCTGTCGGGTCCGGATATCTCTTTCCGACAACCTTTGAAAAAGAGGTACACAGTGATCTGACCGGTGAGCGAGGCGTACTGATGGGATGTCTGGCAGGTGTCATGGAAGCCCAGTATAATTTATTTAGAAAGCACGGTCATAGTCCGAGTGAAGCATTTAATGAAACAGTTGAAGAACTTACCCAGAGTCTGATACGCCTGGTAGGCGAAAATGGGATGGACTGGATGTATGCAAACTGCAGTACCACGGCACAGCGTGGAGCGCTTGACTGGAAACCGAAGTTTAGGGATGCCGTGGCTCCCGTATTTGATGAACTTTATGATAGGGTAGTTTCCGGTGAAGAAACAAGGATCGTATTGGAAGCAAACAGCAAACCTAACTATATGGAAGGACTCCAAAAAGAACTGGGAGAGATACGAAATTCCGAAATGTGGAGAGCAGGAACTGCTGTTCGTGCACTCAGACCGGAAAAACGCAAAAAGAAGTAAGGTGAGCTGTCAGCAATCAGCCACCAGCTTTCAGCAAAATACAAAATTAGACAGAAGACTGCTCCATTTATTTTGCTGATGGCTTAATGCTGACCGCTAAACGCTTATAGAGGAGGAACCTATGCGAAGTGACCTAATGAAAAAAGGCATGGAAAGAGCGCCTCACCGATCGCTCTACAAGGCCATGGGATACACCGACGAGGAACTCTCACGACCGATGATCGGTGTTGTAAATTCAGCAAACGAGATCATACCCGGCCATATCCACCTCGATGTGATTACGGAAGATGCAAAGGCAGGCATCCGGATGGCAGGAGGTACACCGGTAACATTTCCAGTCATCGGGGTCTGTGACGGCATTGCAATGGGGCACGCGGGAATGAAATACTCCCTTGCAAGCAGGGAACTCATCGCCGATTCCATTGAGATAATGGCAACGGCACATCCTTTTGACGGACTGTTAATGGTTACCAACTGCGACAAGATTGTACCGGGAATGCTGATGGCGGCTCTTCGTTTGAATATTCCTACCATTGTTGTCAGTGGAGGTCCAATGCTGGCCGGTCATCTGGATGGAAATACGGTGGATCTGATCACTGTCTTCGAAGGGGTCGGAAAAATAAAATCGGGGAAAATGACTAAAAAGGCATTGAAGGCACTTGAGGATTGTGCATGTCCCGGATGCGGTTCATGCTCCGGAATGTTTACGGCAAATTCCATGAACTGCGTAACCGAAGCCCTCGGGCTCGGGCTCCCCGGAAATGGAACTATTCCCGCCATTGATGCCGCCCGCAGACGCCTTGCCAAAAAAGCGGGCATGCAGATTATGAATCTCGTCAAAAAGGACATCCGGCCAAGAGATATTGCTACACTGGATGCCTTTAAAAATGCCATTGCCGTGGATATGGCTCTCGGCTGTTCCACCAACACGGTCCTCCATATTCCCGCTGTTGCCCACGAAGCAGGAATAACCCTGGACCTTGACCTGTTCAACAAAATCAGCGAGAAAACAGCAAATATCTGCTATCTCAGTCCTGCGGGGCCTCACCATCTTGAAGACCTTGATATGGCAGGAGGAATTCAGAGCGTCATGAAGGAGATAAGCAAAACAGGCGGCATCAATCTCGAATGTATGACGGTTACAGGAAAGACGGTGGGCGACAACTTAAAAGGGGTTAAGGTCAAAAACCGTGATGTTATACGATCTATCGAAGATCCATACAGTAAAGAGGGCGGCATAGCCATACTGAGGGGGAACCTCGCTCCCGATGGCGGCGTGGTCAAACAATCGGCCGTATCGCCCGATATGATGGTGAATGAAGGTCGTGCCCGTATCTTCGATTCTGAAGAAGATTCTATCGAGGCTATCTTAGGGGGCAAAATTCATCCCGGTGATGTCGTTGTAATCCGCTACGAAGGGCCGAAAGGTGGCCCTGGGATGCGGGAAATGCTTTCACCCACATCGGCCATCGTGGGAATGGGTCTTGATAAATCAGTGGCTCTCTTAACAGACGGCAGATTCAGCGGGGGCACGAGAGGAGCCGCCATAGGACACATATCTCCCGAAGCGGCTGAAGGAGGACCTATCGGTCTTATAAAAGAGGGAGACACCATTGTTATTGATATCCCGAATAAAAAGATCGATTTAAAAGTGGATAAAAAAGAACTGGATAGGAGGAAAAGGGCTTTTAAACCCAAAGAGCCACCCATCAAGACGGGCTACCTTGCAAGATATGCCAAAATGGTCACATCGGCAAGTACCGGGGCTATCTTTAAAGATTAACCTAATGCAAAAACTCTTCCTCTTCGATTTTGACGGAGTTGTTGTCGACTCGTTAGAACTATACGAAAAAGCTGTTAACCTATGTTTGAAAAAAATCGGAAGTCCATTCATAAGGAATCGTTCCGATTTTATGGCACTTTTTGAGGAAAACTTTTACGACTCCATCCGCAAGAAGGGGGTTAATGTTGAAAAATTTACTAAAATGTCGGCGATTATCGCTCCGACATTGAATTATGACGAGGTTTCCCCGCACTATGATCTGGCACCCGTCCTCGCAAAACTCAAGAAAGACAACTTTCTGCTAATTATTTCATCCAACTCGAACTATGCCATAAATCTGATGCTCTCAAAGTACAAGTTTGACCTTTATTTTCAAGATGTTATGGGATATGAACACACATTCAGCAAGAGCGAAAAGATTATCCAGTCCATGAATACGTTAAAGGTTGCAAAGGAAAAAACCTATTACATAGGAGATACAGCGGGGGATATCAAAGAAGGAAAAGAGGCCAAGGTTAAAACTGTCGCGGTGACATGGGGATGGCACTCAAGGAAGAAACTGAAATCAACCAGCCCGGATTATATTATCGACACCCCCGAGGAGCTTTTGCGAATTTGAAGACCCAGGTGCTTGTATTCCCTGAAGCACGCTTTCAGAGCGTCGACCAACTGGATTTTCAAAGAATAAAAGAACTTGACAATTATTGACTTCTTTTGTATTCATTTAGTGTATCTTTCGAAGAGGAAGAATCTTGTGAAGCCAACAACAGTTATTTTAAAAGCAAGAATGGCAGCCAGGGCTAAAAGCCCGTGGTTTGTGGTTAGTTGTAGCCATTGACAACATAAAATTTCTCAGGCCATGGGCAAAACCAGATTCAGACGTTGTCCATGGCCTTTTTGTATTTATCAAAAGCCCTGGACAGTAGTTATTCGGGGCTTTTTTATATTATTCAGATTGAATTTTTACACATTGTACAGGAGATATCCATTATGGAAACAACGAAAAGCTTAATAAAATTATCTGACAGGATGGATTTCCTGCCTCCTTATCTTTTCGGCAAAATTAATGAGGTTAAACTGAAAAAAAGGAGGAGAGGAATAGATATCATAGATCTCGCCATGGGCAATCCCAGCGATCCAACTCCCCAGCCGATCATAGATAAGCTGCGTGAAGCCGCCCAAGATCCACGAAACCATCGCTATTCAGCAGCGGCAGGTATCTACAATTTCCGCAAAGAAATTGCGAAATACTATGAAACCCATTATCAGGTCTCGCTAAACCCGGATGATGAAGTATTGTCTACGATAGGGTCAAAGGAGGGTGTTTCACATCTTTCCCTGGCACTGCTGGGCCTAGGGGATACAGCCATCGTCCCTGTCCCTGCTTTTCCAATACATATCTATTCAGTTGTTATTGCCGGCGGAAACGTCATACATGTTCCGATTGTAGACGACGAAAAATTTCTTAAAACAGTTGATCATTTATGCAAAACAACCCTGCCAAAACCCAAGGTACTTTTTCTCAATTACCCGCATAATCCTACCACAAAGACAGTGGAAATCGGATTTTTTGAGGAGATCGTTAAAATGGCAAAGAAAAACAATCTGATAGTTGTCCATGATTTTGCTTATGGCAGGATAACTTTTGATGGCTACAAGGCACCAAGCCTCCTCCAGGTGAAAGGGGCAAAAGATGTCGGAGTAGAATTTGGAACCATGTCTAAATCATATAATATGGCAGGTTGGAGGGTCGGCTACTGTGCCGGAAACTCAACTATCGTAGGTGCCCTGGAAAAAATAAAGGGCTACTATGATTATGGTCTGTTCCAGGCCATTCAAATCGCAGCTATCATAGCTTTAAGGGACTGTGAAGACTTTATAAAGACTCAAGTCTCTGTTTATGAAAATAGGCGCGATGTACTTTGCGATGGGCTCAACAGTATTGGATGGAACGTAGAGAAACCAAAGGCTTCTATGTTTGTCTGGACACAGATACCCGAACAATTTAAAGAAATGGGCTCACTCAATTTCGCCATCAAACTTATGAAGGAAGCTGAAGTCGCCGTTTCTCCAGGTGTCGGTTTCGGAAAAGAGGGTGAAGGATACATCCGGATGGCACTGGTTGAAAATGAAAACCGGACCAGACAGGCCATAAAGCAGATAAAACGGGTGTTAAACGGGAAAACTAACAAAAAGATCACCTGAAAAATCGTTCAAGCCTCAACACAGATTGGTGTGTCTTTCTTTTTACCTCATACTGCCGAAAATCGAGTGCTCATTACTTTCATCTCTACATCCCAGTTATTCATGCTCTTTCCCTTGACATACGGGAGAGCGATAAATATATTATTGGCAACGAATAACTATCCACGCTTCAGACCCTACTCCTGTGAAAACATGAACTACCTCTGTAAAAGTGGTGTAAAGCTTTTTCTAAAAAAATTAATTTGGTAAGGGCTATGGAAGATCATATCATAAAGATGTTTAAAGAAAGCAGCCAACTCAAAGAGGTCTTCGTTAATGAAAACCTTGTTGGGATTGTAAAAGTTATTGAAGTTATAACAGAAGTCCTCAAGGGAGGTAATAAAATACTCCTCTTCGGAAACGGAGGAAGCGCTGCTGATGCTCAGCATCTGGCAGCAGAATTTGTAAACAGATTTGTGATAGAAAGACCTCCCCTCCCGGCAATTGCCCTCAGTACTGATACCTCTGTAATAACAAGTATTGGCAACGATTATGATTTTTCAGAAATTTTTGCCAAGCAGATAAGGGCAATAGGAAAACCCGGAGATGTAGCCTGGGGTATAAGCACCAGCGGCAATGCCCCTAATGTCGTAAATGCCCTGGAGACAGCAAAAAAAATGAACCTGATTACAATCGGCTTTACAGGAAAAGATGGAGGCAACGTCCTTAAAATAGTCGATTATTCCTTGAATGTTTCTTCGAATAGTGTCCCTCGAATTCAAGAAGTTCATATTACAACAGGACACGTCATCTGCGAAATGGTGGACTACAAGTTATTTCAAAGACCGGAGGGTAAATAGTGACAGACAAAAAAGTGAGAGATAACCAAAGTAACACCGGGAAAAAAAATGGGGAAAACAGCAAGAAAAAAAAAGATGTCAAGGATACAGATAAAATAGAACTTCAGGAAAAGCCAACGGAAGAGAACGACAGAAATCTCCTTATGAATCTTGGGGAACAGGGGACAGAAGCAGCCGAAAATTATGATAAATTTTTACGCGTAGCTGCGGAATTTGACAATTATAAGAAACGAGTTGCAAAAGAACGAATTGACCTCATAAAGTACGGCAATGAAACTCTCGTCAAAGATATGTTGCCGATAGTCGACAGCCTCGACAGGGCGCTGGAACATGCCGGTAACCTAGAAGATTTTGATGCATTTATAAGTGGTTTTAAGCTTATCCAGAAACAATTTCTCGATTGCCTGGACAAACATGGTGTGGAAAGGATTCAATCAGTTGGAATGGATTTTGACCCCAGCATCCATGAGGCAATGTTACAGGTAGAAAATAAAGGGCTCGGAGAAAACAAAATTGTGGAAGAATTTGAAAAGGGATATTTTTTGAACGGGAGGTTGTTGAGACCTGCAAAGGTTTCCGTTTCGAAAAGTGTGAAAAAATAGAAGAATAATTTAGATGATAAATAGGAAATATTAAGGAGGTTTACTTTAAAATGGGAAAAATAATAGGTATTGATTTAGGAACAACAAATTCGTGTGTCGCCGTGATGGAAGGAGGAGATCCTACTGTCATAGCCAATCAGGAGGGAAACAGGACAACCCCTTCTACGGTTGCCTTTACCGACAGTGACGAGAGGCTGGTGGGACAAACCGCCAAAAGACAAGCGATAACCAATCCTGAAAATACCGTTTATGCCATAAAGAGACTCATTGGAAGAAAATTTTCCTCCAAAGAGGTTCAGCATGACATAACTATCAGCCCCTTCAAGATTACCGAGGCTAAAAATGGAGATGCGCAGGTTACCGTAAAGAGCAAAAATTACAGTACACCGGAAATATCTTCAATGATTCTGGTAAAAATGAAACAGACTGCCGAAGATTATCTCGGTGAAAAGATTACCGACGCGGTAATCACTGTGCCCGCGTATTTTAACGATTCTCAGAGACAGGCAACAAAAGACGCAGGAAAGATTGCCGGCCTGAACGTTCTGAGGATTATCAATGAACCGACCGCCGCCGCTCTCGCTTACGGTCTTGACAAGAAAAAGGATGAAAAGATCGCAGTATTTGACCTTGGTGGAGGAACCTTTGACATATCCATCCTGGAGCTGGGTGATGGTGTTTTTGAAGTTAAATCAACAAATGGAGACACCCACCTGGGAGGGGAAGACTTTGATCAGAAGTTAATGGATTACCTGGCCGACGAATTCAAAAAAGATCAGGGTATAGACCTGAGAAATGACAAAATGGCCTTACAAAGGATCAAGGAAGCGGCAGAAAAGGCGAAGATGGAACTTTCTACCTCGATGGAAACCGATGTTAACCTTCCCTTTGTTACCGCTGACGCATCAGGCCCCAAGCATATGAATATAAAACTTACCAGGGCTAAACTGGAGATGCTGGTTGATGACCTGGTAGCAAAAGTGGAAGCTCCCTGCAAAACTGCTCTCAAAGATGCCGGCCTTACGACAAAAGACATAGATGAGATTATCCTGGTCGGGGGCATGACCCGAATGCCGGCAGTTCAGCAAAAGGTCAAGCAGATATTCGGAAAAGAACCAAGTAGGGGAGTTAACCCTGATGAAGTCGTTGCGATAGGAGCTGCAATTCAGGCAGGGGTGTTAGCCGGTGACGTAAAAGATGTCTTGCTGTTAGACGTAACTCCTCTTTCATTGGGAATAGAGACATTGGGTAGCGTTATGACCAGGCTGATTGAAAAAAACACGACCATTCCCACAAAGAAAAGTCAGATATTTTCTACCGCCGCGGATAATCAGCCTGCCGTGAGCATCCATGTGCTCCAGGGAGAACGTTCCATGGCAGGAGACAACAGGACACTCGGAAGATTTGAACTGGTAGGTATTCCCCCGGCACCGAGAGGTATTCCTCAAATAGATGTTACATTTGATATCGATGCCAACGGTATCGTTCATGTTTCCGCCAAGGACATGGGAACAGGAAAGGAACAGAGCATCAAGATCACCTCTTCGAGCGGTCTTTCTGAAGAAGAAATAAACAAATTAGTGAAAGAAGCCGAGTCGCATTCTGAGGAGGACAAAAAGAAGAAAGACTTAATCGAGGCCCGAAATCAGGCTGACTCAATGATTTACAGTGTTGAGAAAAATCTCAAAGAGTTTGGAGATAAGGTAGGTGCAGGGGAAAAGACAAAAATCGAAGAGGCCATTGCAAAAGTTAAGACGGCCATAGAGGGTGATGATGTCGATGCCATAAAGGTTTCCCAAGAAGAGCTGACCCAGGCATCCCACAAGCTTGCTGAGGCCATGTATGCCAAAACAGCAACAGAACAGGCAGGATCAGAAGCAGGCACATCTGCCCCGGAAGAGGAAGGAAAGGGGGAATCCGAAAAGAAAGAGGATGATGTTGTAGATGCTGATTTTGAAGAGGTCAAGTAAAGGCACCTATCAGCGGTCAGCAATCAATCATCAACTTTAAGGATGATATGCCCGGAAGTCATAATAATTGACCGGGGGCGCAACGAAAATAAACATATTGTTCGCAACCGCTCACTATCTCCGATTATTCGCCTTCGGCTCATGAATCTTCGATTTCCTTGCAGGGAAGCTCCTTGCCCGTGAGGGGGAGCTTCCCTTTCGGGCATTTTTATTTTAATTCGAATGTATAAAAAAATTTGCAACAGGAAAGATTACTTCAATGGTAACCCGTTTTCCTAAGATTACTGTTTTTTCGATTCGGCTCCTCTTAATTTGTGCCCTTGTTCTTACTTTCATTCTACCGGCCTTGTCTTCATCATATTCAACCAGTCAAAATCCGGAATGTCGCGTAACACTGCTTAAAAACAGAGATTACTTTCCGGCCCTGATAAAGGCAATCGACGGCGCCAAAAAAGAAATTGTCATGTCCTTTTTTCTGTTTAAAACGAATGGATACCCCAACAACTGTCCCGATATTGTTGTCGCTCATCTCATTGGTGCGGCAAGAAGAGGTGTTACGGTGAAAGTTATCCTTGAAACGGACAGGGATTTAAATCTCGACAAAAATAATAGAGAAACCGGAATTAGATTGAAAAACGGAGGAATTGACGTGTATTTTGATCGCCCGACAACAAAAACTCACACCAAGGTAGTTGTCATCGACAAAAGATATACTTTTCTGGGAAGCCATAATTTGACTAACTCTGCATTGAAATACAACAACGAGCTCTCAATTTTCATAGATTCCACAAAGGTGGCCGGGGAGACACTTAGTTATATAAATTCACTTTATAG
>CAYVXX010000017.1:31475-34930 GCA_964454305.1 uncultured Syntrophales bacterium
AAACCCGAAACTCGCAATGAGGAGAAAAACTTGATTTTAACAAGGTGGCTTAGGACATTTGTGGTCTTTTGTTTTGTCCTTATCCTGCTCTTAGCGGGATGTGCCAGAATACCCTTAGTTGAAGAAGAAAGATTGTTGATGCCACCTGAAATTCCTAAAGAATTCCTCTTTACATTCAACAATGCTGAGAAGACATTCCATGGAGGAATGTTAGATGAAGCACTGAGTCTCTATGGAGAAATTCTAAAACAGCATCCTCCGGAAGACTTGGCAGCATGGACTTATTTCAAGACAGGTGAGATATATATTATCAAAGGAGATTTTGAGGAAGCCGTTAAATTTTTTGATGCAATGGCTGAAAAATTCCCAAGAAATCCACTCTACAATGAGGCCCGCTATCAACTTGCTTTCTGTTACTCCAATCTGGGAAGGTATGATGTTTCCCTCAAAATAGCAGAGAAGCTTCTGAAAGAGAAGGTTTCACCCTACCAAAAAGCTCGAATATTGACGCTTGTCGGTGACAACTTTGTCGGACTTGGAAAACCTTATGACGCCTTTGCATACTATATGAATGCTCTCAAGAACAATTCCTCTCCAATTCTTACAGAGGATATAAAAAAGAAGGTCACAGACATTATTGATAAAAGGTCATCCATAGACGAACTTGAAAGCCTATACCAATCCCAATGGTATGGATACCCCCGGGGATATATCCTCTTTGCCCTCGCCGAGACCTATTATCAAAACAAGGATTTTAAAAACGCAAAGAAATACATCGATAAATTCCTCTTCTATCACGGGAAGAGCCACCCTCGCTTCGAAAAAGCGACAAAGCTTCATCAGAGGTTAGAAGAGATTGAAACGGTAGACCGCCATGCCATAGGCTGCATTCTCCCTCTCACCGGAAGATATGCCCTCTATGGAAACAAAGCATTAGAAGCTATTATTCTCGCAACCGGAATATTCGACCCTGAGAAAAAAAGCCCGATAAAACTTATCATTGAAGACTCTAAAAGCGATCCATCAACAGCCAGAGAGGCGGTCGTCAAATTGGTCAAAGAGGATAATGTGATCGGCATTTTGGGCCCTCTCGGAAGCGCAACCGCCCTTGAGGCTGCCAAGGAAGCTCAAAAACTTAACGTTCCAATACTGACACTGACTCAGAGTGAGGGAATAACCAAACTTGGAGACTACGTATTCCGGAATTTTCTGACCAGTCTAATGCAGGTAAGTACCCTTGTGAAGTACTCTATTCAAAACCTTGGGATAACCACATTTGCCATACTTTATCCAAGAGATAACTCTGGCATTGAAATGATGAACCTATTCTGGAACGAGGTGCTGCGCTGGGGAGGGGAAATAAGGGGTGTGGAGTCATATGATAGCAACCAGACAGATTTCGGAAGAGAAATCAAATCATTAACCGGCCTCAATGCTGTGGAAAAGAAAGAAGAGACAGAGGAGAAGCCAGAACCGATAATCGATTTCGATGCCCTTTTTATTCCCGATTCACATTCCAAGGCAAGGATGATAGTCCCCCAGTTGGCTTTTTATGATGTAACAGGAATTCAAATACTCGGTACCAACAGCTGGAATTCCCCACAGCTTCTCGAGGGAGAAAGTAAATACCTTGACGGAGCCATTTTCGTTGATGGTTTCTTCCAAGATAGTTTTTATCCTGATGTCAGGAATTTTATTGATAATTTTTATGTTACCTACGGCAGGAAACCTGATGATTTAGAAGCCCTGATATACGATGCGGCCAGCATCCTGGTACATATTTTAAACAAAAACAAAGCCGAGATAAGAGACGATTTGAGAATCAATCTTTTAAACTTAAAAGATTATCCCGGAATTACAGGAAAAACATCCTTTTCAGAAACGGGAGAAGTAGAAAAGTCCCTCTTCGTTCTCACGGTAAAAGGGGAAAATTTCGTTCAGATCAATTAGGGTTTTTGTTCGTAATATCTGTCGAGCAACTGGACAAGATTTAAAGATTCAGCAGATACTTTATGTCGTTCCAATCCCTCCTTGAACTGCATTACACATCCCGGACAGATGGAAGCGATACAATCCGGCTTTAAATCTCGTATCGATTTGACCTTGAGATCAAAAATCTTTCTCGATTGTTCCGTATGCAAAAAAGTGTACCCGCCTGCCCCGCCGCAGCATCCTTCTTCCATTTCTACCATTTCTTTTACGATTTTCCTTAAAATCTCCCTCGGCTGTCTGGTAACTCCGGCCGCAACCAGGTGGCATGAATCATGATAGGCCACTTTCAGATCAAGCTTCTCCCGCAGCCCACATTCAATGTCCTTAGAATATTTAATCAAAAACTCACTGATATCATAAGAGATACCGGAGATAAACGCTGCCTTTTCACGGTATTCCTCGTCATTTTCAAAAATACGGGCGTAGTCTTTGAGCCTTTCGGTGCATGAACCGCAGGTGGATACGATTGCTTCAAACTCTCGGCTTTCAAAATTATCCACAATCCTGCGCGCATTATAGAGGGCCTCTTTTTCGTAACCGTAATAACTCATCGGAAGGCCGCAACACCCCTGACCGGGAATAAATACCTCAAAACGATTTTTCTGAAGTACCCGGATAGTGGCTTCCACTACACCATCATCGACTATCATGCTTCCGCATCCGATGAACAGGGCGACTTTCATCTTAGGGTTTTTAACCGGCTCTATTAGTTTTTTAGCTCTTTCCACCAAGTCGTCTTTTCTCAGGTCAGGAAGGTACCTGTTTTTATCCCAACGTGACCACTTCACGGAATCATTATAGATGAAAGGGATATATCCCATCAAAGACCGCACAAAGGGATTATCATAAAGCGGTTTTGTTTTTGCCATAATTCTGGCAACTTTTTTGAATTTCTCAAAGTTATAAGTCATAAGCCGGACAAGAAATCGAGTATTGGAAAAAGCACCGGGGTTCTTGGCTTTTTCCTGTTCCAGAAGAAGACAAACATCTACTCCACTGGGGCACCTGATATTACACTTTTTACAACCCAGGCAGAGAGAAATCAGTTCATTAATCTTTCTTATATCTTCCTGAACAGTATCCTCTCGATTTTTAAATCTAATCAACTGTAACAGCGGCCTGCCTCCTTCTTCCCCTCCTTCGATACGAAAAACGGGGCATACCTCTTTACAGTAACCACAATCGATACAAAAACGCTCCTCATCGCTTACATAATTTAAGGGATACTTCAGATCGTCAGTTACCCTTCGTTCACCAAAGATTACCCCCGGATTTAAGATTCCCCGGGAATCAAATATCTCTTTAACGTCTCGCATATATCCGAAAATCTTTGCCCCCCACTCTTTTTTCAGATAATTGGTGCGAATTCGTCCTATCCCGTGTTCCGCTGTTATAGTACCCCGATATTTGAATACCGTTTCGTAGACCTCATTCATCAATTTGATAAGCAGCTTTTTCGATTC
>CAYVXX010000018.1:0-34095 GCA_964454305.1 uncultured Syntrophales bacterium
CATTCTTCAAAGAATTGGCCTATGAGAAATTTACACAAAAAAGTTGACAGTACCACGGGTACAGTGCATTATGACGTTTCATCACTTGACAAATAAATACCATCCTATATAGTCCTTTGACTAAAAAATTCTCGTCATTTAATTATTATTTTCACATAAAGAAAGGTACTGGTCATGCGAAAATTTCTTGCTGTAGCTGTATTGTTTTGCGCTTTTGGTTTTGTGGGAACGCTGTTCGGGATTGCCGCTGCAGGTGAAACTGGTCACTATGTCAGCGGAGGTGAAGGGATTAAGGCCGCAACTTTACCACCCCCAGGTTTTTACTGGCGTCTTTATAACCAATTTTATAAGGCTAATACATTAAAAGATAAAAACGGACATGAATTGGATGTGGGCTATGATTTAAATGTTTACTCTCTGGTCAATAGATTCGTCTGGATCTCCAATATAAAGATTCTGGGGGCTGATTTCGGCGTTTCTATCGTAATTCCTCTTGTCTATACGGACATTGAAAATAAGGGAGCGGGGATTGACGATGAAAAATTCGATTTGGGCGATATTGCCGTGGAACCATTCGTTCTATCCTGGCACGGCCCCCGTTACGATGCTGCATTTGCCCTGGCCCTTTATGTTCCAACCGGCGAATATGATAAAAATGAAGCGGCTTCTCCAGGCAAAGACTTCTGGACGGGCATGGCTACCGTGGGAGGAACTTACTATTTCGATGTAGAAAAGAGCTGGTCGGCATCGATTCTCAGCCGATACGAAATCCACAGCAAGAAAGATGAAACTGATGTGAAGCCCGGTAATAACTTTCATTTCGAGTGGGGCATAGGAAAAACATTAGCAAAAATCTGGGATGTGGGATTGACCGGATACTGCCAGTGGCAGGTAACCGATGATAGTGGTTCAGATGTTACCTGGGACAAAAGTGTACATGACAGGGTCTATGCAGTCGGTCCAGAGGTGAGCGTTTTTATTCCTCCTGCCAAACTTTCTGTTTCACTCAGGAGTCAGTGGGAGTTCTGTGCTGAAGACAGCGCCGAAGGCAATATAACAACCTTGGTTTTGACAAAGATTTTTTGAAAGAATTGAGAGGATTTTTAATTATGGTTAATAATTATAATAAGTTATAGCTCACAGTCTTGCTTCGCTTCGCTCGTAATGACGTGTTTTTCGACTTTTTGCGACAATGTGAAGCTCCCCGCAGCAAGCTGCGGGGAGCTTCAATACTGCATATTCCTATTATATGGAAGTACCAAGTATTACTCAATTACCATCTTATTTACGTGCAGCTTGCTACTATTTTACCTCAGTTCAGGCAGCTAATTTAAATACAAAATTTTATACGCCAAGTCCTCTGGAGCGTGCCAGTTCCTTCAGTTTCATTTCAATATCAGGGTTTGACTGCATCAGCCTCTGCATATCATTGTAAGTTATTACATACGCAGTCGTGAAATCTTCCGTGGCTTTGATATCAGCGCTTCGTTGCTCGGTAAAACCTGCTGCCGTGAATTCACCGACTATAGCAGGAGGAGTAAAAACAATGTCTGTGCCAGGTATCTCCAATGCGCCATGTGCTAATACATATCCGCAGTTTTCAGTTTCCCCTTTTCTTATAAGGTAATCTCCGGCATTTAAGTGAATCTTATTAAGAGAAAGGGCGAGATGTGTTTTTTCAGTAACGTTTAATTTTCCAAATATCATAGTTCGACTCAGCAGCTCTCGAGCTTCAGCCAGATGATAAAAACGGCTTTTGACTTCCGGATTGTCGTTTAAAAATTCATGAATTACCTCTGCATTTAACCCAACAACGATACCATATGTTAATGCCTTAACATGAGCGGTCCTTTTTTTATCACTAGAAACAAAAACATGTTCTCCGAAGAAGTTTCCGGAATGCAGGACAGCAACCTCCTGATTATTTGATATTACCGAAAAAAGACCGAAGCCTATAACAAACATGAATTCCGCCTCTTCCATCTGTTCCTGCACAATCAATTGCCCTTTGGCTATTGGACGATAAATTGCAGCTTCACGTAATATTTGTGCCCATCGTCCCACATCAATGCTGGAAAATGGTTTCAAAAAACTATCTATTGCCCGACTGGCAATGGAAGCAGTACTGAGATTTTCAAAAGGAAAGAGATGGTAAGGTTCCACAAAAGATAAGTGCATGGGCGCATCAGACACTTCATCTTGCCGGTGTCCTAAAAACATAGCCCTCACATCATGCCCCATAAAGTCTTGAATCGCCGGATGTAAACCAGCTTCTCCGCCGTCAGCGATGGTAACATCTCCTTCGAAGATGCTCATGAGTTGATCATATCTGTGCTGAGATATTACGCCCTGAGAAAGCATATTCTGAGCACAGGCCGTGCCCACAGTATCAGAAGTTATTTGAATCTCTTCAGGCAGTTCACGCGAGAGTTTTTTCCGGGCCTTAACTGAAATGCATGGTATAGGATGTGAAGTGTATTGAAAGAAAAATTGTATACCGGAAATGGTGGTCCATTTTTCTGT
Source organism: uncultured Syntrophales bacterium (assembly GCA_964454305.1). Taxonomy (GTDB): domain Bacteria; phylum Desulfobacterota; class Syntrophia; order Syntrophales; family JADFWA01; genus JAUSPI01. Next base: position 2,524 of record CAYVXX010000018.1, read on the forward strand.
CGTCACAGGATGAAATTCAAAATATTGTTTTACCTCATCCATTGACACATCAAGCTGCCATGACAAAATATGCAGCATCATCTGAAAAATATCCCCGGTAGTATATATTCTTATCTTCTTTCCCCTGCGGATCAGTTTTAAGAGACCTCCCATATGATCTTCGTGACAGTGTGTAAGAATCAAGGAGTCAATTTCAGCTATGCTGATGCCTGTCTGCATGGCCAGTAAATCCCAAAACGGGCAACAATCAACCAACACAGCAAGACCATTAAGGCGGAGAACCATACAGGTAGTAGGCCCCTTTGACTGAAAAGGGGATCCATATCCCAGTACCTGGAGGGAAAAGGCAAGAGCGGCCGGAAATCCCCCGTAATAGGGTGGAGTCCGCCATACGGGTTTTATCGTTTCATTTTGCTTTGGTGTAATGTCCAGTTCCTGGCAGTCTCCGGTTTCAAGGTCTCTGATTAGAAAAACCATGTTGTTTATTCTTTCCACAAACCATTTACCAGGTAGCGCTTTGCCCAGTTCACTACATGATATAAGCTGAGTCAACTGAAAGGGTTTCCCCTTTTTATTTTTAATAGAAAAAAACTCTTTTTCTTTTAAATACTGTTCGTACCACCCAGGATCAACTCCGGCAAATTTTAAAAAATTCTCATCCGGGCCCTGAAAAGAAAATTTTATCAAGTTGACTGAACGATCCAATTCTTCCGGCGTACCGACCAACGTGATTTTATTTTTCACCGTCATATCAGTTAAATCGAACCCACCGCCTTTAAATAAACTGCAAAGAAAAACAAAGTCGAACGGATTCAAAATACGGTCCTCATATGTGTTCATGCCCCCATGGATCAATATCCGGGGCCAGGGCAGTTTTTTTTCGATAATATACTGATGGTAACCGGCAAATCCGCCGAACAGGACAATATCCCCTTTTATCTGACACAAGGCAGTGCAGGTATTTTTGTCCAAAATCTTAAAATCCTGTATAAATGTATTACTCATATTACGCACTCCAAATACGGGTAAAGAGGTTGGGCCGAGCTGACCTTTTGACCGGGAACGCACCCGCAAGCCCCGCCTTGTGGGCGGGGAGCTTCACATTACGAAATTTGGCAAGAATACCCTTTCAACGTGGAACGTGGGAAAAATATAAAGTAACGTACTCTTGACTGTCAAGGGAAAATATCTGCAATCGGCCTCCTATCACTCAAGAAGGAAAGGTGAGTTTGCTCTTGACTCATCTTTATTTATTCCCATAAATTGCATGTAGGAAATCAATATCGTAACTCCGTTATCCATTTTTAAAGTTCATGTATCTGCTATTCAGCAAATGCTTTACAGGCATTCTATATTCTGATAGGAGTTCACCGGTATGCCTTGCAGTATAACATTTAAGTTGGACATTTGTTAACTATAAATAAAAGGAGCAATAAATGGCACAGGCAAAACAGGGCGATACCGTCAAAATTCACTACACGGGTAAACTGGAAGACGGCTCAGTATTCGATACTTCTATTGACCGCGACCCACTACAATTTACCATAGGCGAAAACCAGGTAATACCGGGCTTTGAAAAAGGCGTAACAGGTATGGAGATTAATGAATCAAAGACTATCACCATTCCTATGGATGAAGCCTATGGACCGCACCGTGAAGAAATGGTGCTGAATATCCCCAGAGATCAATTCCCGCCGGATATCGAGCCGAAGATAGGTCAACAGCTTCAGCTCAGTCAAGCAAATGATCAAACAGGCCGAACAATGATAGCCATTGTGACACAACTCTCCGAATCAAACGTGACAACAGACGCCAATCATCCTCTGGCTGGAGAAACCCTGATTTTCGATATCCAGCTCATAGAGATTGTGTGACTCTATTATTTATTAGAAAAAAGTTTTTCAGAAAGGTTCTAAAAGCAGTTGGGAAAAACGCGGCTTATCGTCGTGTTCTTCAGCCGTGGCGGTTCGGCTGATACTTACGATATGTCTGGTTTCTTAGATTGAAGCTCCCTGCAGCAAGCTGCGTGGTTTGCGCTCGCTGTTCAGTTCACCGGCTCTTGCCCTGCGGCACCCGATTCCGCGTTCGAATTTGTCCTATAACCCTGATAGTGATTGCCGGTTTCTCAGGATAGTTGGTTTCAAACTTCAGCAGCCCATTATACCATCCACTTGCACCGCTTTTATTCGTGAAGACAACTCTGAACAATCGTCCTTCCTCTATGGTTTCTATCCTGTACTCCACTTTATCAGAAAGCGGAAAACTGATCGGCTTTAAGGATAATGGCATGTCATGTCCCGCACGAATAGTAACCACTTTCTCAACCGTGTCTTCTGCAAAGCAGCTAAAAAAGACCAATCCCGGCGAAACTAAAATGGGAACTTTGACAAAAGCCTTGATTCCTATCCAGATAATTCTATTTTGCAAGTCATTGGTATATACCCGGGCAGCTTTGGTTACGTTACCCTCAAACCCCTTTGTATCTACCTTCAATATGATTTTACCCTCGCCACCGGGAGGGATGACCCTGTCGAACAGGGCCACGCTGCAACCTCAGCCGGGCTGGACTTTTTTTATCTCCAAATTCTGGTCACCCTTATTCAGTACCCTGAAGGCATGTTTGAGTACTTCTCCTTCCTTGACCGCTTTGAAGTCAAAAGACTTCTCTTCCATAACCATCATCGGCCCTGCGGTCTCCTGGGCTAAGGCGACCACGGCGCCAAAGACAAGGTATATAACTAATAAGGAGACAATAAGACACGTTCTTTTCTTTAATCTATCCGCCATTTTTGACACTCCTTCCGGTCAGTTTTCCCAACATACCTGTATTATCCCGACAATGCAACCCAGTTTCTTCTCCGTCATTATCCAGTGGATTTACTCTTTTAATTTCTTGTACAGACCCTCAAGTTTTGTCCGGTAAATATTTCTGATGTTTTCTTCTTCATCTCCCAATGGTCTGACCGGTACAAGATCCATAACTTCGGAAGAAGAAAGTCCCGATTCGAAAAGGCTCTTCGCGGTACCCTGCACCATTCCCGATATACCGTACGCCACCTCATCAGAGGTTAGTCCAAAGGATTTGCCTATTTCCTGCAATTCGTATAGCTGGAACCAGAGATAGGTTGGTCCCATAGCCGTTAGAATAGCGTACGCTTCCAATTTTTCTTCTGCTACCTCAGGACACTCACCGAGGACACTCAATATATTGTTCAACTGATCCTTTTCTTTTTCTGTAAAGACCCTGGAAAAGGCTACGGGATTGTAACCGGCATTCACTACGGAGGGAGCGTTCGGTATGATTCGTACGATCCGCTGGAATCCCCCTAAAAGCTCAGACACTTTCGTGATAGAAATCTTCGGCGCCAGAGAGATGATGGTTGCATCTGCCTTCAAGCAGCCTTTAATCTCTCCGAGAACGCCACTTATCGCGGGTGGATGAAGTGCTACAAAAACAATACTCGCTGATGCGGGTTTTTTGTTATCGTTTGGGGAAACACGAATTCCGGGGAATTTTTCTTTTAACCCATTCAGGACTTCAATATTTGTATCACTTACAATAATCTGTTCAGGCAGTTTGCTTTTCCGCTTGAATCCTTCCAGGATAATTCGTGTTACCCTGCCACCGCCGATAAAACCAATTGTATTGTGTGTCATTTTTCTGCCTCCTTCTTCAAGCTCGTCGTCATCACATTTTATGAACAATGGTTTTCCTGAATCCCCGGAATCGTTTTCCATTACTGGAAAAGTGATTTCATCCTTTTCACAGACGATGGGCTAAGACTTTTTTCAACTGACAAAAAATGGATTCACAATAAAATAGAGTCCCAAAACCCCTACGATGGCCCCTGCTCCTTTTCGAAACCAGTTCCCTGCCTCCAGCCATGTACTGTTTTCCAGCAGTCCCCTCACTGCCGCTGTTGAGCTGCCCGCCACAACGATCGGCAGACAATGACCGATGGCAAACAGCAGGATAAGCAGAATCCCCGTTGCCACTTTTTGCTGGATTGTTATAATCGCAAGTATGGGGGCTATAAAACCGAAGGTGCAGGAACCAGAAAGCACACCATAGGCAAGACCAAGAACAAATGCTCCGAAAATGCCCTTAAGGTTAAGCCTGTGTAAAGGACCGCCTGAAAAGGAGCATTTTTCCACGCCAAACAAACCCAGGGCTACCCAAATTAGAACCAAACCTACAAGTACCTGCCAGTAGTTGCCTATATCACCTAACATTCGACCTAATAGGGCACAGATAATACCTACCAGGGCTATGGTGATAAAGAGACCGGCGGAAAAAGTGACGGCGTAGTACACAGCTTCGCGGGGTTGTAATATATCTTTTTGGCCACCCACATAGGCTACAATCAAGGGTATGGAAGCCAGATGACAGGGGCTGAGAAGGATACTGACCATACCCCATAAAAAGCAACCCAGGGCGGCCAGTGCCGTTGCTCCCGTAATCCATTCATTGACGGTCAGAAAGAATGTTTCCAGCATGTATATCTCCTTCAATTTTCATCCGTTGGATTCTGTCTGATTTTCCTGAATCTTCTCTTTTCTGACAGGTCATCATGGACTAATCCACGCCCATTTTCTTGAGCTGCTCTACGATCGCCTTTTCGCTCATGAATCCCACATGTCGGTAAACCTCCTCACCATCTTTATCAAAAAAGACCTGTGTGGGAATTGCCTGTATGCCAAACCTTCTTATCTGGTCGCGATATTTCCAGACATCGATAAAGATAATCGCTGCCTTGTCCTTATAGGCTTTTTTTACCTTTTCCAGGATCGGCGCCATCATCTTACAGGGAATGCACGACTTGGCCCCCAGATCCAGCATTGTCACCATACCTTTTGCAGGGACATCTTTCAATTCACCTGCACCTGCAAGCACCTGTAAGTTGAACACCCCAAACAACGCAATTGAAAAAATAACGCCGATTATAATAATCTTTGTGCATTTTCCTCTCATTTATCTGATCTCCACTTCGGCCGGTTTACCACTAAAGAATTTTTTCCTGAATCTCAAGGCCACAACCACAAGACCAACGAGAACGGGAACTTCTATAAGGGGGCCAATAACTGTTGCAAAGGCTTGATTAGAACTTATACCAAAGATCGCAATAGCCACAGCTATTGCCAATTCAAAATCATTGCTCGCCGCAGTAAAAGAGACGGCCGTAGCCTGTGGGTAATTTGCACCTATCTTCTTTGCTATCAGGAAACTTACAAACCACATTAAGAGAAAATAGATGGTAAGCGGTATTGCTATCATTAATACATGTAACGGTAATTTTATAATGTATTCCCCTTTAAGGGAGAACATCACCACAACTGTGAACAGCAATGCAATCAGAGTAATAGGACTTATTTTAGGTACAAATACTTTTTCATACCAATCCCTGCCTTTTAGTCTTAGCAATGTAAATCGTGTAGTTATGCCTGCAATAAACGGTATCCCCAGGTAAATGAAAACGGTTTTTGCCGACTCCAGCATTGAAATACTGATATTCAATCCCTTAACGAGCCCCAGCCAGTTAAGAAAAACGGTTATAAAAACATAGATGTAAACCGCGTAAAACAGGACTTGAAAAACAGCATTAAAAGCAACCAATCCCGCTGCGAGCTCTCTATCACCCTCAGCAAGTTCATTCCACACAATGACCATGGCAATACAGCGGGCAAGCCCTACCAATATCACTCCTATCATATACTCAGGGTAACCTCGGAGAAATATGATTGCTAAAATAAACATTACTACAGGCCCGATGACCCAGTTTTGAAGCAGTGAAAACCCGAGGAGTTTTTTGTGATGGAACACTTTTCCCATGTGTTCGTAGTTTACTTTAGCCAGGGGGGGATACATCATCAAAATTAAACCAATTGCAATAGGAATAGATGTTGTGCCTACTTGAAGCCCTGCAATAAATTTGGTTACAGCCGGCGCAAAATATCCTGTTCCGATTCCAAACCCCATTGCGATGAATATCCACAGGGTCAGGAATCTGTCTAAAAAAGAAAGTCTTTTCTCTTTTTCATCTGTCATTTTTGTATTACCCCTTTATCCACTTCTTTATGTCCTCCTTATCAGGAACCTTCCCTACGCTTTTAACCTCCCCATCAACTACCACCGCAGGAGTACCAAATACACCATAACTTGCAATTTTCGAAATGTCGGTGACTTTTTCCACATTCGCCTCGACCCCGGCTTCAGCCAATGCCTCCTTGACATTTTTTTCCGTATCATTACATCTGTGACATCCAGGCCCCAAAACTTTGATTTCCATTTTCTCAAACCTCCTTTTTCTCTACTTTTTTTCTCTTTGGCCCTCTGGGGCCATTTCACAATCTTCTACCATAGCTTTATGCCACGATTGCCCCGAAAATAAGGCCGGCTACGGTAGACATGACTATAACGATGGTTATGTAGACAAGGGTCTTTTGTGTGCCTATAACACTGCGGATGACCAGCATATTTGGCAGTGAAAGAGCGGGACCTGCGAGCAGAAGGGCCAATGCGGGACCCTGCCCCATACCATTGCCGATCAGTCCCTGTAAAATAGGTACCTCGGTCAGGGTGGCAAAATACATGAAAGCACCCACCACAGAGGCAAAAAAGTTTGCCCAAATCGAATTGCCACCTACCAGCGACTCTATATAGTGAGAGGGAATAAGCGCCTCGTGTCCCGGCCTGCCCAACAGCAACCCGGCTACCAGCACACCGCCAAACAACAGAGGCAGTATCTGCTTGGCAAATCCCCATGTAGACTCTCCCCAATGGACTATTTCCGCTTTGCTGAACCAGGATTTGAGAATAATTCCCAACACAATCAGCAGCCCCACAGCGATGGGCCAGTGAATCTGATACACGACATTCCAAAAACCCACCGGTTGTGCGGGTTTCCCCCATGCGGCAAAAATTAAAATCAGAACGAGTACAAGCATATAGAGAGATTGCTGCCAGAGTGCATTTTGTTTTTCTCCTTCAGGCAGGATGATGTCTCCTGTTTCCCTCGCCTGATCTTCCTTGCGATATAAAAAGGCCATGAACAAACCGATTATAACAGCAAAAAGGATAGCGCCAATGACCCGGCCAAGACCAAGTTTCCACCCAAGAACACGGGCCGTCAAGATGATTGCCAGAACATTGATGGCCGGACCGGAATAAAGAAACGCCGTCGCCGGACCTATGCCTGCCCCCCGGCTATAAATACCGGCAAAAAGCGGCAATACGGTACAGGAACAGACAGCCAAAATAGAACCGGAGACCGACGCCACCGAGTACGAGAGGAATTTGTTAGCCCTGGCACCGAAGTATTTCAATACAGCGGCCTGTGAAACAAAACAGGCAATTGCACCCGCGATAAAAAAGGCCGGAATCAGACAAGCCAGAACATGCTCCCTCGCATATTCCTGTAACATGTAAAACCCTTCCATGATGGCTATGTTCAACCGCACGGAGGAGAAGGGAGCATAATATGCGGCCGCAAAGACAAGAAGGATAATAATGAATTTTGTACGTTCTTTCACGTAGCGATACTCCTAAATAGCGATATAGTGAGTTTTATTTTCTATTGCAAAGTTCCATGCGATCTGCAATCTCAGCATTCTTCCCGCAGGCAACGATTTGCGGGTCATCATCAAGAATGCCGGCCAAATACTTCATCATGTGTCCAGCGTAAATGTTGCTGGAATCCTTGGCAATTTCATAATTCACCCACAAACCATCCTTTTCGTAGCCAACCAGTCCGGCATCCTCAAGCACTTTCAGGTGCTTGGATACTGTGGGCTGTGCTATTTTCAGCACCGCCCTCATCTCACAAACGCACAACATTTTGTGCTGCAACATCTTGAGTATCTTGACCCGGTTGGGGTCGGAAAGAGCCTTCATAACTTTGACAAAATCTTTCACTGTATCCCTCCTTATATTACTATATGGTAATATATGCATTTATACTATAACAGTCAAGTATTTTTTGTTCTTCACCACAATTTGTGCTAACTAAAATATTTATAGAAAGGTTATCGAAAATAATGGGAATAGCCTATGTTTATGAACTTGTTGCATCTCCATTCGGAGATGTAGGCCTTGTCTGGAGGCAAAAAAACCTCTCTCCATGTGTCGTGAGGATTTTCCTTCCGAGGAAGAACATCGATATGGTTCACGTTATAAATCAAGCCTTTCCCGACGGCGGCGTCAGACGATCACATAGTACGATAGAAAAAATTTGCCGGCAGATTGAGGAATTCATGAGGGGGAATCCGGTTGATTTCTCATTGGAACACCTCGATATGAGCAGCTGCTCCACATTTCAACAGAAGGTCTTACTTGAAAACAAAAAAATCCCGAGGGGAAGGGTGAGCTCTTACGGGAAACTGGCCGGCACAATCCTCGTTCCCGGAGGAGCAAGAGCGGCCGGGTCAGCCCTTGCCGGAAATCCTTTCCCTATTATCATACCATGTCACCGGGTCATTAGATCAAGCGGGGAATTAGGTGGTTTCGGGGGAGGACTGAATATGAAAAGAACCTTCCTCGAAATGGAAGGCATTGTGTTTGATTCCCGGGGAAAGGTTCACAAGGAATATTTCAGGGAGTGATTTTTACGATTGCTTCTTTCTATGTTTTTCCACGACCATATTATCCCGGTGTATAATTTCGTCGTAAGGCTTGCTCCCCAATACCTGCTCTATCTGGGATGTCTTGAGCCCCTTTATTTTATATAGATCGAGGGAGCTGTAATTCACCAATCCCTTTGCCAGCAGTATACCGTTCATATCCTCACAGGTTACAGGATCACCCTCCTGAAAATCTCCCTCGACTTCAATGACTCCTGACGGAAGAAGACTTTTACCCTGATCAATAATGGCCGTTTTCGCTCCATCGTCTATGATTAGTTTCCCACTCGGCTTCAATGTAAAAGCTATCCAGTGTTTTCTGCTCTTCATGTGATCATCCGAAGGCAAAAAGAGGGTTCCTGTTTTTTTGCCATCAAATATATCATGAAGGATACCCTTTGTTTTCCCACGGGCAATAATGAATGGTATGCCGAATGCGGCAACCTTTTTCGCCGCCATGATTTTGCTTTTCATGCCCCCCATGCCCACAGGATCAGCCTCCGCTGTAGCCACTGCCTCAATTTCATCTGTTATCTCTTTTACAAGTGAAATCAGCCGGGCCTTTTTTTCCCCTACCGGATTTCTGTCATAGAGACCCTTGGTATTAGTCAAATTTATGAGAAGGTGGGCTTCGATGATATTTGCCACCATCGCGGCAAGATTGTCATTATCTCCAAACTTTATCTCGTCGACTGCAACTGAATCATTTTCATTAATAATCGGGATGACTCCCCATTCCATAAGGGCTGAAATAGTATTGCGAACGTTGAGAAACCTTTTTCTGTCAGTCAGGTCACTCATCGTCAGGAGTATCTGGGCAACAACCAGCCCATGTTTGCCAAAGGCATTGGAATAAATTCTCATCAGTCTCCCCTGCCCTATGGCTGCAGATGCCTGCTTTTGAGGTATGCTTTTAAGCTTACCAACAAATCCCATTCTGTGCATACCGGAAGCAATGGCCCCCGAGGTAACAACAACGATTTGGTAACCCCTCCGGGTGAGTTCGGCTATCTCATCGACCAGTTGTTCTACTATGTCGAGATCGAGTCCATTTTGACCCGTTAAAACACCGGTGCCGATTTTGATTAAGACCTTTTTAACATTTAACAGTATCTCTTTTCTTTCTTTCACCATCATTATCTATACTGCCTTTCGCGTCTTCAGTGTTTCTACTATCTCCTTCATCAGGACATCTATCCCCTCTCCCGTAACAGCGGAAACCGGGAAAAGTTTTATTCCATGTTCCCTGAAAATGCCAATCTCTTGTTTCATCCTCTCTTTCGTTACAGTAAGGTCTATTTTATTGAGCGCCACGATCTGAGGTTTTTCCATCAGAGCAGGACTGAAAAGTGCAAGTTCCTCGTTAGTCGACTCGAAGTTTTCCCACGCAGTTCCGTGAGAATTTTCAGAAATATCAAGAATGTGAAGGAGGAGCGTCGTTCTTTCAATATGACGGAGAAATTTCATTCCCAATCCCTGACCTGAGTGGGCGCCCCGTATCAATCCGGGAATGTCTGCGATGACAAACGTTTCAAAGTTGTCAATTTTCACAACTCCGAGATTCGGTTTTAGTGTGGTGAACGGGTACGCTGCTATTTTGGGCTTCGCAGCGGAGATTTTTGATATAAAGGTTGATTTCCCCGCGTTTGGCTGACCTATAATTCCTACATCTGCAAGAAGTTTGAGTTCAAGCTCAATCCGCTTTTCTTCTCCCGCGAATCCATCCTGAGCGTAGCGGGGTGCCCTGTTTGTCGACGTTGCATATCTCGCGTTTCCCTTACCGCCATCCCCCCCTCTGGCCACGATGAATTTCTGACCGTCGGCCGTAATATCCGCTAAGATTTCGCCTGTTTCAACATCCTTGACAAGTGTTCCGACAGGAACAATAACTTCCACATCGGGGGAATTTCTACCTGATTTATTACTGCCCTCTCCACGTCCTCCGTTTTTTGCAACATGGTGCTGTCTGAATTTCAGGTCGAGCAGTGTACTGCAACGAGCGGAAGCCTTTATAACAACATCTCCCCCTTTTCCCCCATCTCCGCCGTTCGGTCCTCCCCGGGGAACGTACTTCTCCCTTCTGAAGCTGACGCAACCATTTCCGCCGTTACCAGATTTGACATAAATTTTTGCTTCGTCAATGAATTTCATGGAGAAAATCTGTGGAGATACTGCCAAAAAGTCTGTAAAACGTACATCGCTCGCTAACCCTGCAGTTTATCGTGAGGCCAGCGAGCGAATACAATAAAATCATTTTTCACGTTTCGAAAATTCCCTGCAGCAAGCTGCGGGGAACCTCAATATGAACATTTAGTATTGGATGTAAGGAGATTTGGCGGAAGGGTGAAGGGTTATGTTATTGGACATCATAAACACTCACTTTTTTTCTGCTTTTACCAAATCTTTCAAACTTTACAACCCCATCGATTTTTGAAAAAACCGTGTAATCCTTTCCCAGTCCCACATTATTACCAGGATGTATTCTTGTTCCGATTTGACGGACTATAATGGATCCAGCACTGACTAATTGTCCGGCGTATACTTTCACGCCACGCCTTTGAGCGTTACTGTCTCTTCCATTACGGGAACTCCCCTGTCCTTTTTTGTGTGCCATTATGTCCTCCGCTTACATGGAAATTTCCTTTATTTTCAGGTTAGTTAATTCCTGACGGTGTCCCGTCTTTTTACGATAACCTTTTCTTCTCTTCATTTTAAATACTTTTATCTTTGACCCCTTAGTCTGAGCTACAATCTCGCCGGTAACCTTAGCCCCCATAACACATGGAGTACCCACCTTGATTTCACCCTCCCTGGAGATCATTAATATTTCTTCGAAGACAACTTCGTTTCCCTTTTCTCCATCAATTTTTTCAATATCAAGAGTGTCTCCTTCTGAAACTTTATACTGCTTTCCACCTGTTTTTATAACTGCATACATAGTCGGCCCTTTTCCTGAATGAAATTAGAACTTGTCATTATAGAAATTAATAACCATTTGTCAACAACATTTTTGCTAACCGCCAAACAAATGAGACTTTTTTCAAAGGTCATATACATTCTGTGCGGTCAATGGAGTTAACTCCAATTGGATCGTCTTTCTAAATCACATTGACATACAAATCACATCACATTATACTTCAGCATACGAATTTGAAAGGAGAGAAACATTGAAAACAGTAAATTCGATTTTAATTATGGTGATAAGTATATTACTGATTTCAGGCTGTGATGCAGGATTCATAGTGGGAGACAACGTTGTGGGTGTCCGATCAGGAAAACTCATCTATACAGACGGTATATTAACGACAGATTATCCCTTTCCTTTTGATAAGGTATGGGATGCCTGCGAGAAAACCATAGCCGATTTAAAGGCTTACGATATTGAAAAAGATAAGAAGATAGCTACGGGAACGATTAATGCAACTTTAAGTGATGAAAAAATTCACATATCAGTAACATATGCGGCAAAAAATCTGACAACAGTGGCTGTACGTGTCGGCCTGGCTGGAAACAATCTTGCGGCACAACTCATCCATGAAAAGATAAAAAATAACTTATTAAAAAGGTAACTCAGGGACGTCCCCAATTCTTTTCCCTGAGTAAATCTCCCCGCCCACAGGGCGGGGCTTGCAGGTGCGCTCCCGGTCAAAAAATCCGTCATATAGAAAGAGGATAAATCAGAACGAGACAATCCAGAAATCTCTCGCTTACGGAGCCCCTTTTTTATTGATCATTATAACACCAATTCCGCACAATATCATAATAATACAAAGTATCTGTCCCATGGTAAAAGACCATAATACAACTCCCAATTGCGGATCAGGATCACGCAGAAATTCAATGAAAAAACGAACCAGCCCGTAACCGATAAGATACAAAGAAAAAAGAAATCCTTCGAAATGTTTCCTTTTTCTTATAATCCAGAGGAATGTGAAGAGAAGTATCCCCTCGAAAAAAGCCTCATAAAGTTGAGATGGATGCCGGAGTCTGAGGTACGGGTCTAAAGGAAAGTACATTCCCCAGGGCACGGTAGTTATCCGACCGTAAAGCTCGCCGTTGATAAAATTACCTATTCTGCCGAACGTGTATCCCAGGGGAATTGCAGGGCAAAAAAGATCGGCAAACCGCCAGAAATTTATTTTGTGTCTGCGACAAAAGATAATCGAAGCCAACAGGACTCCGATGGCACCACCATGATAAGACATGCCGCTGATTCCTACATATCGAAAACCGCCGGCAAAATCGAATGGAAATATAACTTCAAGAGGGTGATTCAGGTAATATCCAAAATTATAGAACAGAACATACCCTAATCTTGCCCCGATTATGAGTCCTACGATGCCCCATACAAAACAGTCCTGTATTGTTTCCGTCGAATATTCATAATCTTCACTCTTGATTCTATACAGGACAAGGATATACGTAAGAAAAAAAGCGATAAGATACATCAAGCCGTAATAACGAAGCTGGAATGACCCAATTTCAATGATATTAGGGTTGATGTGTTCAGGTATATGGTTCCAGTAATTGATGAATTGTTCCATTTTTGTTCCGGCGAACTGCCGGTATAAATTACCCTCATGTAGGACCGCAATTTGATGATGTACAGGATGAGCAACCCTGAATGGAGCTGGATGAAAAAACCGATAAAACTTTTTTGACCTTGCTACCACCACACTCCGGACAGTTTATATCTCTATCATCTTCACTGATAGAACGCATTAGCTCAAATGAATTGCGACAATCAATGCACTCGTACTCATAAATCGGCATATTTTTCTCCTTCCTGACACCTGTCAGGCGTTTGAAAACGTAATCTTGATAGTAATATCATATTTTCTAATTATCTTCCATGCTTCTTCCACGGTTGGCAATGGCCTTTTCTGTTTCAGAGGATACAATCTAACATGAGCTGAAATCTCCATAGGTCTCTCCTTTTAATTCCTCTACATAGAGCTGCGCTGAAAACGCTGCCGTAGCTCCATCACCACATGCCGTTACTATCTGCCGGAAAAGTTTTTTCATACAGTCACCACAGGCAAATATACCGCTTCCGGATGTTTTCATGTCTCTGTCCGTAATAATATATCCACTATTATCAAGATCCACAAGGCCTCGAACAATATTCGTGCCCGGTACCAGACCAATGAACACAAACACGCCTTCTGTCTTTATTACTCTGTAATCGTCGGGCTTTTTAACGTTTCTTATCCTCACACCTGTAACAAAATTATCTCCAAGCACTTCCTCCGGCACTGAATTATAGGCAAAATATATCCTATTATTCGCAAGAGCCCTTTTCCTGAGGATACCTGTAGCACGCAGACGGTCCCGGCGGTGAATTATAGTAACCTTCCTGGCAAATTTAGTAAGATAAATGGCTTCCTCAACTGCCGCATCCCCGCCTCCGACAACAACCACATCTCTATCTTTGTAAAAGGGGCCATCGCATGTCGCACAGTATGATACTCCTCGCCCGATGAAAGTTTCCTCCCCTGGAATATCCAGCTTACTCCAGGATGCACCTGTCGCTATGATGACAGAAAGCGAATGGTGGGTATTACTGTTTGTCTTTACTTCCCAACCATTCATTCCACCCAATTGTTTCTTCGTAATGGACGTCACATCTTCTGAGGTAATCTCCAGTCCGAACTTGGTTGCCTGTTCTTTGAATCTGTTATGGAGCTCAGCACCATTTATCGGCTCCGGGAAGCCCGGATAATTTTCAACAAGATCGGTAACGGTAACCTGACTAAATGTGGAACTGCCCCCGATCAATAAAACCTTCAGGACGGCCCTTGCAGCATACTGTCCTGCCGTGAAACCAGCAGGCCCACCACCTATAATAATAATATCATAAACACTGTCAGGAATTTGTTTTGTCTTCATTACCCCCTCCCCTTATTAATTAACCTGTCCGGTTAAATAGAGCAAAATTACTACCCTACATGTCTGTTCCGATAAGATTACTGTCTGATAACTCTTCTACATACTTTGCCGTTTCTTTGCAAGGACATCTAAGCTTTTAAAATCTATAGAGTGCCTCATTTACAACAACTTTTCCTGTTGCCATATCATATTGAAGTGTTATAATAATTCGTTATTTTATCATGGTCTCTTTCTTTTTTGTTTTTATTTTCACATAAAACATGAAAAAGAGATTGTACTTTAATCAATTCCTGAACACGCGATAATCTTTGAACGTAATTGATAACTTGGTGCCACCCTCTACCTAACCGATTACATCTCAAAAGGAGGATTTCATGCAGATATCTTTTTTTAAAAACAGGGTCTTTTTATTATCGGTAATAGTCCTTTTTGTTTTCATCTCGGGATGTGCGATGACGCAACCGCCCAAACCCGGCGAGATAATGCCGCCGAAGCCGAGACTTGATAATAAGGGGGCTTATTTATCTCCTTACACGCAGGATGGAGTTCTGGCGGAGTGGGTTGATAAAGCGATCAACGCCAAGATTGGCGCAACAATCGGCAAACATGCCGGTGCCTACGCGGGACAGCAGCTATTAGAAAATGTCCCTTTTGTCGGAGGTCTTATAGGACAGCATGCCGGAGAGGCTATCGGTCGCAAGATTGCTATTGAAGCTTCGGGAGGCTGGGAGTACATACAGGAAACGAGCGATACGTCTTTCGATACAGTCGAGGATTTATCGATTTACCTGTACGCGGTATATTCCACAAATGAGCATTTCAAGGATGCACTCGAAGCTACCATGGAGATATATCCGGAGATGAAAACAAAGTATTATCCGGCGATTACACATGCTCCCAAAAAAGAGGCCCCTGGAAAAAAGGCTAAGTAGAAACTAATTCATTATAGCTTTGCATTGGAAAAAGTAATTGCGAAGGCTTAAATAGTCAACACGCGGGGATTGAACGGACAAATTGATTGACCGGGAGCGCACCGGGAAGCCCCGCCCTGTGGGCGGGGATCTTCAATTGTTTTGCAATAATCTTTCAGAGACAGATTAAACGGAGGGATTATGACTATTACGATATTAAGAACGGTGAAAATATGTATTTTGCTCTGTTTGTGTCTCTTATATGTGAGTGGTTGTGCTACGGTTCCAAAAGACGCGGCCGGTTCTCAGGCACACTATGTGGACCCCGGCCAGAAGAGCGAGGTCTACGGTGTAGGCATTGATTCTCAGGACATAATAAGTATAACCGATGAAATGATACGTGATATGCTCTCAAATCCTTTCTGGTCTGATTCCGAAACCCTCCCCAAAGTTATAATAGACTCTAAATATTTCAAAAATGAAAGTTCGACAAGGATCAACAAGAAAATGATTACCGATCGATTGAGGGTAGAGCTGAATAAGGCTGCCCGCGGAAAGATGATTTTCATCGGACGGGAATATCTTAACATGATTTTGAAAGAAGCGGAGTTGAAACAGCTGGGACTCATGGGACAGGACAAAACGATGGACGAAATCAAGATTTATGAAGCTGATTATCGACTGGGGGGTCGTCTTTCAACTCGTGATGCAATCAATCCAAAGACGGGTGCGTTTTCCCGTTACCATCAACTCCTTTTCGATATGATTAACTTGAAAACAGGTGCAATCGTATGGAGCAACGGATATAATTTCAAAAAAACCGCCCAGGAAGACATAATCTACCGATAATCCCGGCGGTTCAAAAGACTATAGGAAGTGTGTCATGAAAAGGTTTTTTTATGTTTGCATCATTCTATGCACGGTGTTTGCAATTGTAATGGGTTGCGCAGGCAGGCAGAAATTTGAGAAGGCCAAAATACCCGAAAACCGCATGAGAGCATATCTTGCGGATAAACCCGAAGAGCTGAAACCGGGATTTCGCGCGATCCTGGAAGACGGACAAAGGAATTACGTTTTAAACAATATGCAAGTCGGTGTTTCAGCGTTGAAACTGGGACATACTGAAATTGCCAAAAAATGCTTTGACGACGCGTTAAAACATATTGAAGCGGTATTTGCGGACAATGAAAAGGCGAAAAAAGCCCGCAGTCTATGGTATGAGGAAGGCATGAAGGATTTTAAGGGCGAGCCGTATGAGAGAGCCATGTCCTATTATTACAGGGGACTTATTTACATGCTGGAGGAGGACTACGAAAATGCTCGGGCATGCTTTAAGGCCGGTATTATCCAAGATGCCTTTGCCGAGGAAAATCAAAATCGATGTGATTTTGCCTTGTTGTTATTTCTTGAAGCCTTCTGCTCCCTGAAGCTCGGCGATCAGGAATTGGCTAAAGCGGCATTGGAGGAAATGAAAAAGCTGCGCCCTGACCTTGAGCATCCTGATGCTCAATCGAATGTGCTGATCCTTGTTGAAACGGGAGCATCACCACGAAAACTTGCCGACGGGCTGGGTCATTCGGAATTAAAATTTTTCAGAGGGCGAAACATTGTGGAAAAACAGGTTGTATTATATGTAGGTGATTCAAAAATAAAGTCCTACCCGATAGAAGATGTGGCCTGGCAGGCAATGACCCGCGGTGGCAGACCTGTTGATAAGATAGTTAAGGGTCAGGTTGAATTTCGGAAAAAGCACGAAAGGATAGGATCAACACTTACCGATATTTCATCTAATATGCTTTTGGCTAATCCGATCACCAATTCCGATACTATGGGAGCGGTAGGCGCCGCTTTGGGAATTTTTGGTGTTGCAGAAATGGTTATGGCGTCTCGAACACGTATCCATGCCGATACACGTTACTGGAACAATCTTCCGGATACGGTACACATATCACACCTGGATCTCGGCAAGGGTACATACAAATTAAGAATTCATTATCTAAATGAGAAAGGCGCCGTGGTATCGGAAGATCAGCATAAAACAACCCTTGTCGTTGATGACAAAGAAGACTTGATTCTTATCTGGAAGCGCCCCGATGGAAGTTTTGTTATAAAATGAGATTTTATACGATCAAGCCCCCGTGGTTCAACCACCTCATAGTGTAATAATGCTAAGAGGTCGTTGACTGAAAGGGCATCAGCCCGTCACCTATACAAACACTTCATAACTTTCAGATTCATAGCTTACAGATTTATAACCAATCATCTTTTGAATATGGAATGAGAGGAAACGACTTCCATAATTTTCAACAAATTTACGAAGTCCACACCTCGCTTTTCGAAACTTTTCACTTTGAAGATTTTTTACCACATTCTCAATATCTTGAGTTCGGCCTTCACAGATAATATGTGGTCCTTCCCCTATAAGAACCTCCCACTCACCGGCCACGGTAATACCCAGTTCTTCCATAGTCGGATAGAATTCTTCGCTGACATAATGTTCGTAATCCGTTTTTGTGTTATTCACGATATCCCACGTTTGAGTGAATTTGACAGTATCTTTTTTAACATCTCTTGAATATGAATCTTTCCTTCCAGTTGGGACAAGGATCTTGGTTTTATAGTTCTTTACATAATTGAGCAAGTTCTCATTCAGTTTTTTGTATTTTGGGTCCTTCAAAGCCTTTTCAATCAAATCTAAGTCACCACTTACGCCCTCAAATATAATTTCAGCATAGGCACCAACCAGAACTGACCACCCGGCTACAGTATGAATTCCCAATTTATTTATTCCCGGAATAAAGTCTTTCACAATAAAATTTCGATATTCTTGACTACTTTCGGGAATAATGGTCCAATACTGATTAAATTTTACAAACATTACTTAGTCCTCCTTCTACTTGACTTAAAAGATCACTATTTCAATGTTAAAATTGCACATAAAAGAAACATAAATGCAATAAGTTTTTCTTTATGCACAGGTTATTAATTCTCCGCTAAGGAAATTAGGTCAAAGTAATCGAATTGTCAATGGTAAAAATGCATTTTGTCAATAGCATTTCAATATGTCCGGTTTGAAAATTGTTTAACGGAAAAATATTTATATTATTTAATAACTACTTGTAATTTTACGGAATCGGTGTGATAATAAAAATTATCAGTTGTTATACTTCTACAGTTAAAAGAGAGGGTCTCGGAAAAGCAAGTCTGCGGATAGAGGGAATTCCGGAATGGATAATGTGATCACACAGATCGTGAAGATCGAAAAGCAGTGTGCTGATGAGGTTGAAAACGCCGAGCGGGAGTACAGGAAAAAGATCGAGGTGTACAAGAACACCATTGAAGAAAAAAAGGCAAGAGAATTCGCCCTGATTATCACCAAAGGCAACGAAAGGCTGGCGCAGGCGCTTGAGGAGGCGAAAAGGCAAACAGATGCCGAATTTTTAGCTTCAACCATAAATAATGAAAAGCTTTATCAGGATCCGGTGCTCAATGAGGAAATAAAGGAAAAGATCGTCTCCATCCTTCTTGCGATTTGAGGGACCATGAGATACTACGCAGATAAAGACAATCTCCATGTTAGGATATATGCCATGAGAGGCCGTCTCCTCTCGCTCAAGGATTATGACTCAATTGTCAGGAATCAAGAGGCTTTTTTCGACAGACTCTCTGGCACGCACGATCATGTCGAGGCCAAGGAGATGGTTTTCAGGGAGCAGCTCGCCATGGTCGTCCATCTTGCCGAGGCAACCAGGGAATATAGCTCACTTTTCATTGCCTTCCTTCGCCAGTACGAGGTGAGCAACGCGAAACTCCTTCTGGCAAAGGCCTTCGGTAGACAGAGCCTGGAACAGTGGTACGATATCAGACCATACGCCATCCTTGACAGAAGCCTGCTCCAGCAAGAACTTTCGCTGGATGACATAAGGGCAATCATGGCCGGCACATACCTGGAAGACGTGTACGAGGATATCTCAAGCTATGAATGCCTTGAAAACCAGGTGGACATCAGCGCCGCCAGGAACCTGTATACATCTTCAGCCCAATTCCTTCCCGAATCGCGAAAGGTCTTCCTGGACTTTATGCTCAGAAGGATCGCCGTCATTACGATGATCTGGCACTGGAGACTCAAGCAGAACTACCACTGGAACGACGAAAGGATAAGGCTCTACCTTGAGACGTTCCATAACCTCAACCTCTTCGGTGGGCATGCATGGCCACAGGTAAGGATAGTAGAAGAGGTGTTGAACAGGCGTCTTGAACAATTGAGGAAGAGTGGCACACAGGCGCCATCCGCAGAGGATATAGAGTACCATCTCGAACAGTATTTTTATAATTGGGTTTCATCCATGTTTCATAAGGATTTTCATTCCATATACTGCGTGGTTGCTTACCTGTGGCTGCTCTACTATCAGGTGAGGAACCTGTTCCGCATCATCGAAGGTATAAGGTTTGGTTTGCCCCCCGGAGAGATACTCAAAAGGATCATAAGTGAAGTGTGATGGTTAAGTTGTTTGTAAAATCGGATATCAGGAAAGTTAGCATAGCCCTTGAGAAGATATTCTACCATGAGGTCTACCTCGAACTGGGAAAGGCGGGGTTTATCCATCTCTCCCGTTCGAAAGACAGTGCAGGCAATGATATTATGATGGATGCAGGGCTTAAGGATGAAGAGGCAAAGATCAGGGAGATTATCTCGGGGATGGAATATGTGATGAATACCCTGAATATCCAGCCCGGGGAGGATAGCGTACATGATAAAATGCGCGATACAAGTCAGGATGAAGCGTTCGTCTCCCGTATCAAAAGCACAATCGAGCGTACACAGAAGCTTTGCTCGAGAATTCAGGAATCATTAGGAGTTATATCAGAGCGCATATCATATCTGGAAGTATTGAATCGGATGGGCATTGATCCCGGGGCAATCAAAACGGCTCGACTGGTAAAGATGGTCTTCGGGATTGTGAAAAACACCGATTGGGAAGCCCCGGTTCAAGAGAACTTCGTGGTGGCGAAAGCGGGTAAATATGTGTTCGGTACTGCCCTTCCCGAAGATATTTCTACGATGCTCCAATTCCTCAAGGGATATGATTACACGGACAAGTCGGATGATATACGCGAGACTTCCATTGAAGATCTCATACGCCGTCAGGACATATTAAGACGCAGGCTTGAGATCCTCGATGGACATTTCAATAATCTGAGGGATGAAAAGGGACACACTCTGATGAAGTTATATGGCGTATACGTGGGATACGAGGAGGTCTTCAAGGCCTTGAGAATGTCCCTATTTTCATCCAGGGCCATGTTCGTAACGGGCTGGATGGATATAACAGACAAGCAGAGGCTTTTCAGCATCCTTCAAGGGATATGCGGCGACAGATTCATCGCCATCGTATCCGAGCAGAGGGATGCTGATGCACCTGTCCGCTTGAGAAACATCAGGTTCTTGAGACCATTTGAGCTTCTCGTGAAGATAATGGGAATGCCATCCAACAGTGAAATAGACCCCACCCCTCTCACGGCTATCACCTTTGTCCTCATGTTCGGCCTCATGTTCGGCGACCTCGGTCAGGGGCTCGTCCTCGCACTGGGCGGCATTATTCTTAAGCAAATCGCCAAAAAGAAGGGGCAACCACAAGGAGACCTCGGGCAGGCCGGAGGCATCTTGATTGTATGCGGCCTTTCTGCCGCCATCTGCGGCTTGCTCTATGGCAACATCTTCTCGAGCGAGCATATCATACCCGCCCTCTGGTTCCACCCCATGGAGCACATCATGAATCTGTTTTATGTAACCATACTCATGGGGGCTATATTCATCATGGCAGGTCTTTGCGTCAACATTATAAACAACCTCATGAACTCGAATTACACTGAGGCCCTCCTGGAGAAGAGAGGGCTGGCTGTACTAATTCTCTATGCTGCAATCGTGCTTATTACCGTGAGATACACAAGAACCGGACAGGGACCTGCGCCATGGGAAGTCGGTGGATTCATCGTTCTGCCCCTTTTTCTCTTTTCCTTGCGGGGCGTGCTTGGCCCAGCCCTTTTCAAGGAGCACAAACCGCACAGCATATCCGAATACGTGATCGAGACTCTTATGGAGATACTGGAAATAGGGCTAAGCATGCTTGCAAATACCATCTCATTCATCCGGGTGGGGGCTTTCGCGCTTTCGCATGCGGGATTGAGTATTGTGACATACACACTGGCAGGCATGTTCGATCCCTCAATGAAATCTGTGGGTGCACTTACCATCATCATTGTAGGAAACATCTTTATCATTGGCTTTGAGGGGTTTGTCTGTGGTATCCAATCTATGAGGCTTGAGTACTACGAGTTTTTCAGTAAGTTTTTCAAGGGGGACGGTGTGGCCTTCACCCCCTTCATACTAAAGTTAAAAACGTCGGAGGTGTAGAATGGCCAAGAATAACCTGTTTGTGTTTTTTATGAGTAGTTCTCTCTGCTTTGCAGTTCTGTTGCTTTTCCCGGATGTGATGTTTGCGGCCGCATCAGATGTGGCCCAGGCATATACGGGAAAGGAGTGGAGGGGTTTAGCATACCTGTCCGCGGCAGTAGCCGTCGGGTTGGCCTGTCTTGGGAGTGCCTTCGCCGTGGCCCGGATAGGTTCCGCGGGTCTGGGTGCCATCAGCGAGAAGCCGGAGCTCACAGGAAGGGTCCTTGTTTTTCTCGGTCTGGCCGAAGGTATCGCCATATACGGCCTGATCATTGCGATTATGATCCTGAACAAGCTGTAACATGAAGAAGATATACATCATTGGGGACATGCATACTGTAAGCGCTTTCCGCCTTTCAGGGGTGGAAGGGGTAATCTCTGAAACAGACAATGCGCCGGCAAGGCTGGAAGAGATCGTAAAAAAAGGGGATGCGGGTGTAGTGGTTATAACGAACGAGCTTGCCGAGGATCTCCAGGCGAGGATAGCAGAGATAAACTTGGGCAGCTTAAGCCCGGTGGTCATCGAGATACCCGGTATCGACGACACGAAGGGTTTCCGCCGGTCGGTCGTGGGCTACATAGCCGAGGCGCTCGGCATCACCCTGTAATCAGAGGGACGGTTCGTGATGGATAAAACGCCATTGGAAAGCTCTATCAGAGAAGAATCCGAACGCGCGATACGCGCCATCAAGGAGATGGAGGTCTCAGAGATCAAGAAGCTGGATGAGGCTTGTGCCTCGGAGACGGAAAATTTCAGGAAAAAATCCGAGGCTGAAATAGATGCAAAGATCGAGCAGGAGCTGTCCAGGCTGGAGAACAGGGGCATCCTTGAGCGTAAGAAACTCAAGCTCCGCACCATCGAGGACTTCATTAACCATATCGTGGACGAGGCAGTGAAGGGAATGAGGAATGATCAGCGATACAAAAAATTTCTTTCAGATACGGTATGCGATGCCGTAGGCCAGATACAGACCAGAGCAGAAATTCGCCTGAAGAAAGAGGACATTGTCTTTAGTAAGGAAATTGTGGATTCCCTAAAGGTGGCAGCCGGCAAGAACCGGGATATCGGCATAAAGGAAGACAGCACGATAACGTGGGGCGGATGTATCGTCCATGACGACCAGAGAGGCCGCATATTCAACAATACCATCGAGAGAATTTATTTTAGAAAATCCCCTGCTATCCGCCAGGAGATTGTGCGGATACTGAAGGAAAAGAATGTTGCCTTTTAGGAGATAAAGGATCGGATATGAACGGCATGGTGGCCGGAAAGGTGATAGCGGTGAATGGCCCAATTATCAGGGCATTCGGCCTCAACGGGATACGGATGTTCGACATCGCCGAGGTGGGGCCTGACAGGCTCATAGGCGAGGTTATACGGCTCATTGAGGATGTGGCCGTCATACAGGTATACGAGGATAATACGGGACTGAAGCCAGGCGATGAGGTGATCTCTTACCGCAGGCCGCTTTCCGTTCTTCTGGGACCGGGACTTATTGCAAACATATACGACGGTATACAGCGCCCCTTAGTGGGCATTTCCGAGGCATGCGGGAGTTACATAAGAAAGGGGATAAAACTGTCCCCGCTTGATGTGACCAGGAAATGGAAATTCGACCCGCTGGTAAAGGCCGGGGTTGAGGTGAAGGAAGGGAATATCCTTGGAGAGATCCAGGAGAGTCCCCTCGTCATGCACAGGGTACTCATGCCCCCCCGGGTCTCCGGCATATTGACCGCCATCGCTGATACCGGAGAGTACACAATCGAAGACGAAATATACACTGTCGATACCGGCACCGGCACGTACCAGGGGAAGCTTGCCGAGTATTGGCCGGTAAGGAGGGCGAGGCCGAGCAGAATCAAGAAGAAACCCTTTATACCCCTTGTGACGGGTCAGAGGATAATAGACACGTTCTTTCCGATAGCACGGGGCGGCACGGCCGCCATCCCCGGGGGGTTCGGCACGGGCAAAACCATGACCCAGCACGCCCTGGCTAAGTGGTGCAATGCGGACATCATCGTGTACATAGGCTGCGGTGAACGCGGCAACGAAATGACAGATGTCCTTACGGATTTCCCGAAGCTCATAGATGAGAGGAACGGCCGGCCTCTTATGGAACGAACGATCATGATCGCGAACACATCGAACATGCCGGTTCCCGCCAGAGAGGCGAGCATTTATACGGGGGTGACCATCGCGGAGTACTACCGCGACATGGGATACAGCGTGGCGGTGATGGCTGACTCCACATCGAGATGGGCCGAGGCTCTCAGGGAGCTGTCCAGCAGGCTTGGGGACATGCCTGCTGAGGAGGGTTTTCCGTCCTACCTGGCTACCAGGCTTGCCGAGTTCTACGAGAGGGCAGGCCTTGTTGAAACGCTGTCTGGCAGCGACGGCGACATCACCATCATCGGTGCGGTATCCCCTCCGGGCGGCGACTTCTCAGAACCCGTTACCCAGCACACAACACGGTTCGTGAGGTGCTTCTGGGCACTGGACAAGGTTTTAGCCGACGCCAGGCATTATCCTTCCATAAGCTGGACAGACAGTTACACGGAATACCTCCATGATATAGAGGACTGGTGGAAGAATCTGGACAGTCAATGGCTCTCGGTGAGAAATGAGGCCATGAACATCCTGCTTGAGGATGACAGGCTTCAGCAGGTGGTAAAGCTCGTCGGAACCGACGCTCTGCCGTCGTCGCAGCAGTTTATCCTTTTTATCGCCGAGATGATCAAGAACGCATTTCTCCAGCAAAACTCATTCGATCCAATTGACAAGTACTGCGATCCCGAAAAGCAGCTCAAGCTCCTGAAGACTATTCTGGATCTTTATAAAAAGGGTACGGAACTTGTGCAAGCCGGCATTTCTGTCAAGGATATCGCGGCGCTGGACGTGGTCTCGGAAATGGTAAGGCTCAAATCCGAAGTTCCCAACAATGAAACCGAAAGGATCGAGGAGTATGGAAAGAGGCTTGCTCTTGGATTCGATTCGCTTAAAGAGTCAATAATAGGAAAATGAATATGCCGGCCGAGATTGACTACACTAACCTTTCCGGTATCTCCGGCCCACTGATCTTCGTTGAGGGGGTCAAGGGCGTTGGCTACGGCGAGATCGTGGAAATTCGGGATGCCTCAGGCGAAATACGCATAGGGCAGACCCTTGAGGTGGACGAACAGCGGGCCGTGGTTCAGGTCTTTGAGGGCACGAGCGGACTTTCCGTGAAGGGGATGAGGATTACCTTCGTGGGTAAGTCGCTTGAGATCCCGGTTGATCGCGATATGCTCGGAAGGGTCTTCGATGGTCTGGGAAGGCCTATCGATGGAGCTCCCCAGGTAATCACGGACAAAATGATGAACGTGAATGGCCTGCCGGTCAACCCCTGGAGCAGAGAATATCCGAGGGACTTTATACAGACCGGGATATCCGCCATAGACGGGATGAATACCCTTATCCGCGGCCAAAAGCTTCCGATATTCTCGGGCAGCGGCATGCCGCACAACTTGATTGCCGCCCAGATAGCCCGCCAGGCCAGGATCCTGACCGCGGAGGAAGAGTTTACTGTCATATTTGCCGCTATGGGCGTGAAATTCGACGTGGCCCAGTTCTTCATCTCCTCCCTCGAGGAGTCGGGTGTTCTCACACACTCCGCTATATTTTTAAGTCTTGCCGACGCCCCTTCGATCGAACGTCTCATCACCCCGCGGGTGGCGCTGACCCTGGCCGAGCACCTCGCGTTCGACGAGGGCATGCATGTACTCGTGATACTGACCGACATGACGAACTACTGCGAGTCCCTCAGGGAGCTTTCGAGCTCGAGGGGCGAGATTCCCTCCCGGAAGGGCTATCCCGGTTACCTATACAGCGACCTCGCATCCATACACGAGCGTGCCGGCAGACTGAAGGATCACAAGGGTTCAATTACCCAGGTACCCATACTTACCATGCCGAGCGACGATATTTCCCACCCCGTCCCGGACCTGACCGGCTACATCACCGAGGGGCAGATAGTACTGGAGAGAGATCTCTTTAACAAGGGGATATACCCGCCCATTGCGGGTTTGCCCTCGCTCTCGAGGCTGATGAAGGACGGCATTGGAGAAGGCCGGACACGCCACGACCATGCCCAGGTTGCGGCCCAGCTATTCGCCTCATATGCGAAGGTCAAGCGCATGCGGGCGCTTGCGGCCATCGTGGGAGAGGAGGAGCTCTCAGAACTCGATAAGATCTATCTGAAGTTCGGGACCGCGTTCGAAGAGCAGTTCCTGCGCCAAGGCGATGAGGAAAACAGGCCGATCGAGCAGACACTGGACATCGGCTGGCAGATGCTCTCCTTGCTTCCGAGTGATGAGCTGTACCGCATACGCAGGGAAGACATACAGAGGTACTACATATCAGAGGGTAAATGAGGGCATAGAATGCCAAAAATAGAGCTTCCCCCCACAAAATCATCGCTTAGAAAGCTCAAGGAAGACCTAGCGTTCGCATACGAAGGCTACGACCTCCTCAACCAGAAGAGAGAGCTCCTGGCTATTGAGATCGTCAGGCGTATTGGCGAGATTAGGAGATTGGAAGCCGAGTTTTCGGATGTTTTAGATGAGTTCTACGCAGCTTACCGGATAGCGGCCGTCGACATGGGATCCGAGGCCATAACCTTAAAAAGCAGCTCCGAGAGGAGGGGCTATTTCTTCCACATGGCATTTACTAAATTCATGGGGTTGAAGCTTCCGAAGATCAGACTTACATTCAAGAAATCCTTGCTCACTATCACTTTAACAGGGACGACAGCCACCTATGACACAGCGAAGGAGCGCTTGAGAAAGACGCTTCAAGTACTCGCCGAATATGCAGTTATCACCAAGACGATCATCATGCTCTCAAGGGAGCTGAAAAAGGTACAGCGACGGGTGAACGCCCTTGAGAAGATATTTATCCCCCAACATGAAGAGGCGAAGAAGTACATATCAGATAGAATCGAGGAGATGGAGAGAGAAGAAATTTTTGTGAAGAAACTCATACGACAGCGCGCATCAAAGGAAGAAGGTATTACCTAAGTGCTTGATAGCAACAAAAAAGTGTAACCTATGGATGTTTTCCATTTGGGATTTTTGGTTTTTCATTGAGTCTATAATAGAATAATACTCTAATATTGATTAAATTTTACAAACGTTTTTTACTCCCGCCTCCGTCATATAACTTATAAAATAAACATCTTGGCATTTAACTTATACATAAAAGATACAACCGGTTAATTCTTATAAATGTCCTTCCTTTACAGAAGTAATCTACTCGATTTTCCAAACGGTTGCCGTAGGGGTATCTTTAAGAATTACTCCCTTCTCAGCAAGAGTGTCTCTGATTTCATCCGAACTTTTCCAATCTTTCGCTGCCCTGGCTAACCTTCTTTCTTCAATCGCGCGCTCAATATCTTCTACATCCAACCCACGTTTTTGAATCTCTCTGTTCCTGTCCTTCTGAAAGTACTCGTCAGGATCTTCAAGAAATAATCCCAATATTCTGCCCACTTCCTTGATATTTCCCTGAGCGACATCCAGAACAAAGAGCTTCTCTTCCGTCATGGTAATCTCTTTTTCAGCCAGATAACTGTTGATCACCCTGACCGTGTCAAATATGTAGCCAATGGCCATAGCGGTATTTAAATCATCATCCATCACCCCGGTAAATCTGCCGGGAAGAGCATCAACGTAGTCGAATACTTCTTTGTCTTTTCCGGAAAGGTTTTTCCCTGAAACCTTCGAATAATCTACACCACTCGCAAGGATATCTCCAATATTTTTCAGGGTTGTATAGAATCTCTCCATTCCCGTTCTCGCTTCAGCAAGTGAGTCACTGGAAAAGTCTACGGGGCTTCTGTAATGACTCTGAAGCATAAAAAGCCTCAATACCTCTGGATGGTAACTTTTGAGTATCTCTTTTATTGTAAAAAAATTGCCGAGAGACTTGGACATTTTTTCACTGTCCACTCTGACAAAACCATTATGTATCCAGTACTGTGCAAAGGTCTTGCCGGTAGCGCCTTCCGACTGGGCAATCTCATTTTCATGATGAGGGAAAATCAGATCCTTCCCGCCACCGTGTATGTCAAATGTATCTCCCAAAAACCTCTGACTCATCACCGAGCACTCTATATGCCACCCGGGCCTGCCCCTGCCCCAGGGGCTATCCCACCACGGTTCTCCCTCCTTGCTCGCCTTCCAGAGGGCAAAATCGAGGGGATTCTTTTTCTTCTCATCCACCTCAACCCTCGATCCTGCTACCATATCTTCAAGATTTCTTCCGGAAAGCTTCCCGTACCCATCGAATTTTTTAACAGAGAAATAGACATCTCCCTCATTCACATAGGCCAACTTTTTCTCCAGAAGGACGGTTATATGTCTGATCATCCCTTTGATATTTTCCGTAGCCTTGGGAGCCACTGTGGGTCTTGCCACACCAAGTGAATCCATGTCTTCATTATGTTCTTTGATATATCTTTCGGATATCTCTGAAACATTTTTCCCCTCAACAGCCGCTTTCTCTATAATCTTATCATCCACATCGGTAAAATTCTTCACGTAGGTCACAGTGTAACCCCTGTACTTCAGATACCTGGTAATAACATCGAAAACTACTGCCGAACGGGCATGGCCTACATGACAAATGTCATAGGCCGTGATACCACAGACATAGATCCCGACCTCTTTTTTCTTAACCGGCTTGAATTCTTCTTTCCGTCCTGTCAATGTATTATAAAATCTTAAAGCCATTTTAACCTTCAAACTATGGAAACAACGAAATCAATTTTAAGCCGGAGTCTTCACTCAAGCCATACATCAGGTTCATGTTTTGTACGGCCTGGCCGGCAGCACCCTTTATAAGATTGTCAATTGCGGATACTATTATAACCCTTCCCGTCCCACCGTCAACAGTTAGCCCGATATCACAGTAATTAGAACCCCTGACGGATGAAACAGCGGGGAATGTACCAGCCTTATAAATCCTGACAAACGCTTCACCATCGTAAAACTTTTTATAAAGATCTATCAGGTCAGATACGGATACGCTTTCCTTTAGCCCCGCATATATCGTATTAAGTATCCCCCTGTTCACCGGTAGCAGATGTGGCACAAAGGAAATCTTAACATCTGTCTCGGCAAGAAAGCCGAGCTCCTGCTCCATCTCCGGCATGTGACGATGCTGGCCGATCTTATAGGCCTTAAATCCCTCATTCACCTCACAGAAGAGTGAGCCAATCTGCGGTTCGCGACCCGCACCACTAACCCCCGACTTCGAGTCAACAATAATCGAGGTGATATCAATCCATCCTTCCTTCAACACCGGGGCCAAACCAAGAATAACCCCGGTTGGATAGCAACCTGGATTTGCAATAAGCTGTCCGGTCTTAATACTATCCCTGTACAATTCCGGAAGGCCGTAAACCGCCTCTTTTATCAAATCCGGTGCCGTATGTTTCTGGTACCACTGCTCGTACACTGCAATATCACGCAGGCGGAAATCAGCGCTCAGATCAACAACCTTCCTCCCCGCTTTCAAAAATAGAGGAACAACCTCCATCGCCAGACCGTGAGGAAGCGCCAAAAAGACAACATCGGAAAGCTCAGCAACATCATAAGGGGATGCATCGATAAATTCCATGTCGGTCAACCCTTGAAAAGCCGGAAACACATCGGAAACTGGAGTCCCCTTAAATTTTCTTGACGTCAGGGCAACAACTTCCACTTCAGGATGCCTAAATAGAAGTCTTAGAAGTTCCTGACCTGTGTAGCCACTTGCTCCGTATATGCTAACTTTTAACATGACAAGTCCTCAATAATTCACAGGAATCAGCAGTCGGATATTCTCTCCAGAAAATTACAGCCAATCTTCACGGGTATCCACCCATTTTAGAATGAAATACCTTAACGACATTACCGATTTTTTCTTGATACTGATAGCCGAACACCGTAAACTGTTACAATATTTCCTTATATACAAAAAAGGGAGGCCATAGCCCCCCCTCCTCACCAATATTATCTTTTGGAAAACTGAAATCTTTTCCTCGCTCCGGGTTGCCCGTACTTCTTCCGCTCCTTTATGCGAGAATCTCTTGTCAGGAATCCCGCCTGTTTTAGAACCGGCCTCAGTGCGGCATCGTATTCCAGAAGTGCTTTAGAGATGCCATGTTTAATTGCACCGGCCTGTCCCGAAACACCTCCACCTCGAACATTGATATAAAAATCAAACTTGCTCATCTGTCCGGTAACCTCAAGGGGTTGATTAATCAACATCTTGAAGTTGTCTCCGGTAAAATATTCATCAATATCCCTCTTGTTTACAACAAGAGTGCCACTTCCCTCTTTCATCCACACCCTTGCTATAGCGGTTTTTCTCTTTCCTGTCGCATAATAACGTTTCTCTGTCATATTTATCTCCCACAAATAATTAATACATGCGTAACCAGTACTTTTAATTTAAAGTGATATTAGTTCCTGTTTCTTTGCTTTATACTAAAAGCTGATTGTTAAAAGCTGACTTACTATCACAATTCCAGTAATCTGGGGGTTTGGGCTTCATGGGGATGTTCGCTGGTAGAATATATCTTCAGCTTTTTAAGCATTTGTCTGCCCAAAGAGTTTTTTGGAAGCATGCCCCTTACCGCTATGCGCAATAGCCTCTCCGGCTTTTCTTTCAACAACTTTCCGGCAGTAACAGATTTTATTCCTCCAGGATAACCGGAGTGATGATAGTATATCTTATCAGTCAATTTCTTGCCGGTAAGAGAAACTTTCCCGGCATTTATAACTACTATAAAATCTCCCGTATCAACATGTGGGGTGTAAACAGGTTTATGCTTGCCCCTCAAACGCTTCGCTATTTCACTTGCAAGCCTTCCAAGTATTTTCCCCTCCGCATCAATCAGATACCAGTCTTGTACAATATCTTCTTTTTTAGCACTATATGTCTTCATAAAACCACCCAAAGTCTGAAAATTTAGAAGAGGAAAGATACGCAATTTAAGCACGTTTGTCAAGTTAAAAACCAAATTTTTTATTGCTGCCCGGTTATACTGCGCATCATTTTAGGTTTCGCTGTCGCTCTTCCGACCTTCCCCAGCCCGTACAGGGTAAAAACTACCATCCATACCCTGTCATTATCAGCGTCAGAATAGGTGGCCATAAGGCTCCAGCATTGCCTGCTATAATCCAGACCGTATGTTATTTCGTGATCGATCTTATTCAACTCGTCCCTTCGGAGAATATATATAAGATCAAGGGAATCGGTAATCTTTGCATTCAGTGAAACATTTATCTCTTCTATAGACCTTTGCGTATATCTGTACCCGATAGTGGCGGAGTCACCACGCCAGTCACTCAATGTAAGATCATAGTTTGTTTTTTCCCAATCGCCCGAGTCAACGTTGAAGCTGGTATCCGCATCAAAGGTAAGATATTGAAAAGGGTTAAACTTGAGTTCCATATCCGCATTGCCAAATGGCCTTTTTTCGTTCCCATAATTTTCTGCTCGATGCTCCCTTCCTTCCCTTATGTCATACGTCTGGCTCAGCTTGACGAGGAGAAATTCTCTGTAACTTATACCCCCCCCGGCTTCACTTTTATCTGTACTTTTATCTTTACTTTTGTCTTTGCTTTTGTCTTTGCTCTTGTCTTTGCTCTTGTCTGTATTTTTCAACCTGGCCATGA